>WRHT01000043.1 GCA_009783115.1 Desulfovibrionaceae bacterium
TCTCCTGAAGTCCGGGCATTGCCCCGCAGATTAAACACATAGATGGCGCTGAATTCTTCTTCCAGGCTTTTACGAAAACCGTCCATAGCGTTGCCGTCAATCCATCCGGCGTTGGAAACAAAGGCGACGATGCCGCCATATTCCTTGAGCAAGCGGTCGGCGGACCAACGAAAAGCCTTTATATAGGTGTCATAGAGGGAATTTTTATTGGTGGCGTTGGTTCCGGCGGCGTATGTTTGGGCAATGCGCTTTTCCAGCTTCGGGTAACTCTGGTTCTGGGCGTTGTCGTTGGCGGATTTCTGGCCCACGGAATACGGGGGATTGCCGATGATGATCGTAATCGGGGCTTCTTGTTGCGCCTGCACCCGTTCGGAGTTTTGGGGCAGGGCCGGGGTATAGAGTTCCTTATAGTCGTCGGTTTCCCCAAGCTGGAAGGTGTCGGTCAGGCAGATGCCGCTGAAAGGCTGATAACCCGTATCCGCGCCCATAACGTCATGGAAGGCGTTTTCAATGTTGATGGAGGCGATGTAATAAGCCAGCAGGACTAGTTCGTTGGCGTGCAGTTCGTGGGCGTATTTGCGGGGCAGGGCGGCTTGCTCAATCAGGCCGCTTTGGATCAGGCGGGTTATGAACGTGCCTGTGCCAACGAATGGGTCAAATATATGCACGTTTTCATCGGAGAGCTTGCGGTCAAATTCCTTTTCCAGCACGGCGGCTACGGAGTGATTGATGAAATCCACTACCTCCACCGGGGTATAAACAATGCCCAGTTTTTCAACGGTCTTGGGAAAGGCGGTCTTGAAGAATTTTTCATAGAGTTCCACGATGATTTTCTGCCGATTTGCGGCATTATCAATGCCGGAAGCCCGTTGTTTGACCGATTCGTAGAAACGGGTCAGCACCAAGGTATCTTTTTCCAAGGCTTGCGCTTCAAGCAAATCAATCATGGCCTGGAGAGATTGGGAAACCGGGTTATTCCGCACAAAGGAATAATTTTCAAACAGGGCTTCAAAGACCGGCTTGGTGATCAGGTGCTGGGCCAGCATTTCTACCGCGTCGTCCGATGTTACCGAGGGGTTGAGATTTTTCCGCAGACCGGCCAGAAACGCCTCAAAAGCCGTCTTGTGCGGGCCTTCCTGGGCAATGAGGCGGTTTATCCGTTCAATATAGTTTTGGGCAATGACGGCGACATCAGAGGCCCATTGTTCCCAATAGCGCTTGCTGCCTACTTTCTGCACCATGCGGGCATAAATGGCGTTTTGTAGTTGCTGTAGTTCCGGCAGGGGCAGAGGTTTTTGTGTCGGCCGCGATTGGCCATCATCCGTATCGGCAGT
This sequence comes from Desulfovibrionaceae bacterium, assembly GCA_009783115.1. The sequence goes on from WRHT01000043.1 coordinate 1,335, forward strand.
TCCCACCAGACCACCGACAATGACCGCGCCGCCGCCTTTGGGCCTGCTCTTGTTCAATTCCAGCTTATTGACCATCGCGTTGAAACGATCGTCATGGGCGCGCAGGGCGTTCAAGACTGTCCAGACTACCCGGAACCGCTCATTGTCGTTCAAGGCGTCTTCCGGTTCCACTCCGGCGGGGATGAGTACGGGGATGATGATATAGCCGTAATTTTTTCCCGGAGCCATGCGCATTACCCGGCCCACGGACTGCACCACGTCAATCTCCGAATTTTTGGCGGACAGAAACAGCACCGCGTCCAGGGAAGGCACATCCACCCCTTCTGATAGACAGCGCACATTGGTCAGGATGCGGCATTCATTGGCGTCCGTGGGGGCGTCTTTCAGCCAGGAGAGTTTGTCGTCCCGCGTAGTCGCGCCCATCGCGCCGTCAACATGCTTAGCGGATACGCCTACCAGTTCAGCCCGTTCACGCGGGGTCAGGCTGTCGTAATAGCCGTCTTTATGCTCATTGAAAACTTGGGTTATGTTTTTGGATTTAGCGATCGTCTGGCAAAAGGCCACGGCCTTGCGCATGGGATTGGGGTCAGAGGTTTTCAATAACCCTTCGTCCACCAGCATACGCTTGGAAAGGGCGTTGATGCAGCCGATGAGCTTGCTGGCGTCATCGGTGTTTATTTCCTTGTCCTTGTCGGCAACGGCTTTTTGCAGGGCGTCCGGGATCTGGCGTTCATTCAGGGTAAGCACCAGCACCTTGTAGTCGGCCAGAAGTTCCTTATCCACGGCCTCGCCGAAGCCGAGGCGATATACCTCCGGCCCGTATTGCGTTTCATCATCCATTGAACAGAGATAGGCGTCCGCTTCTTTGGCCTTTTCCTTGGCTTCCGGTTTATACAGGCGCGGCGTTGCCGTCATGTACAGGCGTTTCCTGGCTTGGATGAAAGTGTTATCATGCACCTTGACGAAAGCGGCGTCGGTTTCGTCTTTCAAGGTTACGCCGGTTGTCCGGTGCGCCTCGTCGCAGATAATCAGATCAAATTCCCGCCCGAACTGCTTTTGGGCATCGGCGATGACATCAATGGATTGGTAGGTGGAAAAAACGACAATCATGCCTTCAGGGGCTTTGGTGGCGGTTTCAAACTGTTTTAGAATATGCGGTACGGAAGTGGAGGCGGGCAAGGCCAGGTTTTCTATGGTATAGCCATCGCCTTCGGCTTCGCCGATTTTGTTTTTCCGCCGGGATACCCCCGGATCTGAACAAATGCAGATAGGGCTGATGGGCTTATCCGCTTCCGCCGTCCATTCTCGCAGGGTTTGGCCCAGCAGGGCGATGGAAGGCACCAGGAACAATACTAAGCCTTGGTGCGGCGTTTCCTGTTCCGCGATTTTCAGGCTGGTAAAAGTCTTGCCCGTGCCGCAGGCCATGATCAGCTTGCCGCGATCCACGCTTTGGAAATGTTCGCGGAATTTTTCCAGGGCTTCCTTTTGATGTTCCCGCAGGATCTTTTTCGCCGCCCGCGCCTGAGAGCCGGAAATGCCTTTGTCCAGAGCCTCCCAATCAACCGGCGCTTCTTCAAGATCCGTCAGATTCAAGCGTGTTACAGGGGGATCCAGGTGTTTTATGGCCTCTTCAGCGCCGCTTCCCCATTTGTTGGTGGTGGAAATCCACAGACGGTGGGCAAAGGTTGTCGTCTGGCGCTGGTCATTGATGAAAGTTTTGCTGGAAGTGGCAAGGAAGCTGTCTACGGCGGGTTTGTCAATATAGGCGCTTTCGTCCCAGCATTTACATTGCACAGCCCAAAAATCGCCCTCGGTAGTCTGGGTCACCAAGTCAATGCCGGTATCCTTGCCGCTGATCTGATCCTTGTAGGGGAATTCGTTCCAGAGCCAGACGTGTTTGAACATGCCCGCATAAGCCGGGTAGGTTTTCAGGAAGGACTGCATGAGGCGCTCAAAACGCGCCCCTTTGTCCTTCTCGGAAAAGGATACGGCCCGGTATTTATCTAAGACTTTTTGAAAATTCATGACTGCCAGCTCCTCGTACCCAAATGAATGGACAATAACTCGCCGTTTTTATTAGCAGTGTTCAATTTGCCCTCGGACGCGGTAACATTTCAAAGGGGTAGGAGGGTTGTTTGTAGCCTAAAGAAAGTGGATAAAATGTCAATTTTAAATTGGTATTTTATACCATTCAGTACAACCATTAAGCCGTATATGGTTTACTCTTAGGAGGGAGTATAAACAGTGGCTTTCAGGAAAATACAGGGTGTCGCCGCGGTGGTTGGCGACAATATCAGCGCAAGAAGGAAATTGTTACAATACACCCAGGCTGAATTGGCAGAAAAACTCAATATGGGGCCAGATTCTCTGAGCAGGATCGAAAAAGGCCTTGTTGCCCCACGTTTTCAGCGACTAGCAGACATAGCCGCAGCCCTGGATTGCTCTATTGCCGACTTGTTCAGGATGGAAAAAAGCCCTCTCAGTGTGAATCTGGAGATCTTGGCGGATATGCTCCGCCCGTTGCCTCCAGAAGCGCAAGAAGATCTGCTGTACCTGATGATCGTTGCAACTAAGACGGTGAAAAAGAGGTTCTCCCCTTGATTTGTTGATAAAATGTAATCATCTAGCTACCATAATGCGATTTTTCCTAAACGGTATGTCCATAGATTTTCCGAGATAACCTGAGAGCGTCTGCCTCGGCAAAACTCAAACCCCGCTTGGCTTTTAAGACCTCGCGGGGTTTGCTGGGATTCTAAAATGGTGGGTCGTGAGGGATTCGAACCTTCGACTCTCTCCTTAAAAGGGAGATACTCTACCTGCTGAGTTAACGACCCGGTTGCTCAAAACGCCGGCCGTCGGGGGTGCCGCCGAGCCGGTTTACGCGGGGAAAAGATATGGCTGATTTTCTTTGTCCGGTCAAGGATTTTTTCCAGGGCGCGGCCGGGCCGGTTAAGCCGGGCCGATTTGTTCCCGCCCGTCCATATAGGGACGCAGGGCCTTGGGCAGGATGAAAGAGCCGTCTTTTTGCTGTCCGTTCTCCATGATGGCCACCAGGGTGCGCCCCACAGGCAGGCCGGAGCCGTTCAGGGTGTGCAGAAATTCCGGTTTACCCCCGCCTTTGGGGCGGAAGCGGATATTAGCTCGGCGGGCTTGAAAATCCGTACAGTTGGAACAGGAGGAAATTTCCCGGTATTTGCCCTGTCCGGGCAGCCAGACCTCCAAATCGTAGGTTTTGGCCGCGGAAAACCCCATGTCGCCCGTGCATAGGGCTACTACCCGGTAGGGCAGTTCCAGACGCTGCAGAAGATTCTCGGCGTGCTCGCGCATGACTTCCAGTTCATCGTAGGAACGATCCGGCAGGGCGAAGCGCACCATTTCCACCTTGGTGAATTGGTGCTGGCGGATTAGTCCGCGGGTGTCCTTGCCCGCGCTGCCGGCTTCGGATCGGAAGCAGGCGGTTTGGGCGGTATAGGCCAGGGGCAGGGCGGCTTCTTCCAGCGTTTCGTCCGCATGCAGATTGGTCAAAGGCACTTCCGCCGTGGGAATGAGAAAGTATTCCCAGTTCTCCAGCTTGAAGAGATCGGCGGCGAACTTGGGCAGGTTCCCGGTTCCCTGCATGGTTTTGCGGTTGACGATCTGTGGGGGGAGGATTTCCGTATAACCGTGTTCGTTGGTTTGCATATCCAGGAAGAAATTGGCCAAGGCCCGCTCCAGGCGCGCGGCCCAGCCCCAGGAGACCGCAAAGCGGCTGCCGGTCAATCTGCTCCCCCGGTCAAAGTCCAGGCCGCCAAGAGTCATGCCCAGATCCCAGTGTTCCCTGGGGGTGAAGTCAAAGACGGGCGGCGTCCCCCAGCGGAAAATTTCCTGGTTGTCGTTTTCATCCTGCCCCCGCGGCACGCTGGCATGAGGCAGGTTGGGAACCCGCAGCATCCATTCCTGCTGCGCGGTCTTGACCTCTTCGGTTTCCGCGTCCAGGACGGCCACCTGATCCGCCAGGGTGTTGCTTTGGCGCGTCAAATCCCCGGCCTCCCCGCCCTGGCGCTTCAAGGCGGCGATCTGGGCGGAGATTTTATTGCGGGCGTTTTTTATGCCCTCCACCTGTCCCAGTAAGGCGCGCCGCCGTTCATCCAGGGCCTGGAAATCCTCCATCCGCATCTCGGAGCGGCGTTCCAGCAAAGCCTGGGCCACTATTTCAGGTTGTCTCTGCAAAAGTTTCAAATCAAGCATGGCCTTTCTCCCGGGGGAAACCGTTCACAGTAAGTAGCGTTTCAGAGCGGCAATCATTTCATTCGTGTCAATGGGCTTGCCCAGGTGCCCGTTCATGCCGGCCTTCAGGCAACGTTCCACGTCTTCCCGAAAGACGCTGGCGGTCATGGCCAATATGGGAATATCCGCCGCCCTGGGCAGATTGGAGGCGCGGATGCGCCGGGTGGCTTCGTAGCCGTCCATCTCCGGCATGTGGACGTCCATGAGGATAAGGTCATGGGATGAGGGGTCGGCGGAGAAGATCTCCACGGCCTCCAGGCCGTCCACGGCAAAGGTGAGGGAAATCCCGGTATGCTCCAGAAGGCCTTGGGCGATTTCGCGGTTGATGTCCACATCTTCGGCCATGAGTACCCGTTTGCCGGCAAATACATTATCATCGGAAGAGGCCTCGCCCGCCTGGTTCTGCTTCTGGCCGGCGTCCCTGTTCATACATTCGGTAACGCATTCCAGCAGGCTGGAGGCCAAGACCGGGGTCTGCAGAAAGTGTTCCACTCCAGCCGCCCGCGCCTCGTCTTCAATATTGCCCCAATCCACTCCAGCGCACAAAATCAGCCTGGAAGAGCAAGCTGTGGCCCGGATGCTTTTGCCCAATTCCAGCCCATCCATTCCCGGCATGTGCAGATCAATGAAAATCAGGTCATAAGGCCTATCCCGCTGTTCAGCCAGCAGTTTAAGGGCTTCCGCGCCGCTTTTGGCCAGGTCGCAGAGAGCGCCCGTGGGCTCAAGGGTGTTTTTGAATAACGAGAGGTTCTCAGGCCAATCGTTCACCGCCATGATTCGCAGGTTCTTCCAGTCCAGGGAGGAGGAATAGTCCGGAGGGCCTTGGGAACCTTGGGCGGCCTTTATTTCAAAGATAAAGGAAGCCCCTCGTCCCAATGCGGACTCAACCCAGATCCTGCCGTCCATCATTTCAATAATGCGCTTGGAAATGACCAGCCCCAGCCCGGTGCCGCCGAATTTGCGCGAAATGCTGGCGTCGGCCTGCCCAAATGAGTGGAAAAGCTTGGCTTGTTGATCAGGGGAAATGCCGATGCCGGTGTCTTTTACCTCCAGGCGCAGGGTGCAGCTCTGGCCGGTCTGTTCGATTTTTTCCCCTGTGAGGGTGATCAGGCCGTTTTCCGGAGTGAATTTCGCGGCATTTGACAGGAGATTGGTGATGACCTGGGCCAGGCGCTGTTCATCGGCCACGATGCTGTGGGGGATATCCGGGGCCAGCCTGATGGACAGTTTTTGTTTTTTTTCCTCCACCCGGAAACTGATCACGTTGCTGACCCGCCGGATCATATTCTCGAAGACGAATTCGCTGGGTGAAAGCTCGAATTTGTCGGCCTCGATCTTGGACATGTCCAGAACATCGTTGATCACGCCCAAAAGATGGGTGGAGGCTTCATTGATCTTGCCCAGGCAATATTCCTTACGTTCGATTTCGCGCGAATGCCTGCCGATGGCGGTCATGCCGATGATCGCGTTCATGGGAGTGCGTATTTCATGGCTCATGCGGGAAAGGAAATCGCCCTTGGCCTGGCTGGCCGCGTAAGCGTCATTTTTGGCACGGGCCAGCAGGGTGACGTCGTTTAGAATGAGCATGACGCAGACTTCTTCTCCGCGCATGCGTTTCAGGCTCAGGCTGTAGTTGAAGATTTCGCCGCCCAGGTCCGGCAGGGTGATTTCAGCGTGGTAGGAGTCATCGCCTTCTAGTTCCGGCTCGAAGAGGGCGGCGGCTTCCGGGGGCGGGGGGATATTCTGCCCTGAACCCAGGATGCGCCCCAGGAGAGAGGCGGAGTTTTCTCCCAGGCATGAGTGCAGAAGGTTTATCCGGCGCATGGACAGGTTGCGGTAGATGGTTTCTTGCTTCCCGTTAAACAGGATTATGGCGCTGGGCATAAGATCCAGATGGGAGCAGATGATATCCAGGGTGTCGTTGATGCCGGAAATGATCCGCGCATAGTCTCCCTGATAGGCGGAGAGATCCGCCCTCTCTCCCAGATATCCTGAGCGCACGGCCTGGGTCAGGATGCAGATGTCGTTGATCAGGAGGTGTATGGAGTCAGTCATGCTCAGAAAGGCAGCGCCTAGCTGGCCGATCTCGTCTTCGTCGTGAGCGATGTGCGCCGGGCGGTCTTCAAATTGCCCCACGGCTAGTAAACGGGCGTTTCTGGTGATCGTCCGCAGGGGAAGGTGGAGAATCCGACTGATGATCAGATGCAGGACAAAGATAAAAAATACCAGGGTCAGAACGGTGATGATAATATTGGTCAGGATGGCCTGTCTGGTCGCGCCTATGAAGTCGCCGCGCAGGGCCTGGATGACCACGGACCAGTTGGTTCCCTGGATGGGGGAGAAGCTGACGTAGGCCAGCCCTTCCGTGGTTTTGATGGTCGCCGCTCCGGATTTGCCCTGTTCCAGATGCGGCGCGAACCCGGTTCCCAGGACATCGGCCACGCTATCCCGGCGGAAGATTCTGCCCGGTTCCTCGTGAACGATGAGCGCGCCGGTCTCATTATTGACAATGAAAGCTGCGCCGTTGCCGATGCGGGTGTTGTCCAGGAGGTCGCCCAGGATCTCATAGCGGTAAGCGCCGGCGAGAATTTGGCCTGTGCTGCGTTTTCCCAGGGCCATGGGCAGCCCCATGACTATTTCCAGATCGTTTTCGCCCACGGAACTGTCTTCAATCAGCAAACCGCGCTCTTCCAGCAGCCGGAGGTAAAGCTCGCGGCCGGCGATGCTCTGCGGGCAGCTCCCTATGCCTGTCGCCAGGGCGCCGTTGGCTTCGTACAGTCCCAGCCATACAAGATCCAGGCCATCGGCGGCATGCTGCATAATGTTGCTCTTGGCCACGGAATCGGCCCTGGGAGAACTGAGGGTGCCGTCGTCCCGCAACAAAAAGAAGTGGCTGGCCATGGCGCGCAGGTTGCTTTCCACGTTTTGCGCCGCGGTTTTGCTCAGGGGTTGCAGCATTTTCAGCATTACGGAGTCGGTGAGCGAATCCATGAAATAAATGGTCGCTATTCCCAGGATAACGGCCAAGGAAACGATCACCGCCGAGACGGCCGCCAGGAGTTTGTGGGTGATGGTTGTTTTGCCGATATTCATATCATTTCAGGCGGCTCCGGATTATATCGGCCCAGCGGCCGCCGTCCTTGCAGAAGTTCCAGCCTGACCCCGGTGAAATAATCCTGGCGCAGGAAGGCGTTGGCTTGGTTCAGGATAAAAGGGACACGGAAACTAAGCTCGCTAAGCGAGGGGTTATCCTCCGCTCCCACCAACAGGACGCGTTCCTGGGCCCCCAGAGGCATAGCCAGAGCGGCGAGTTCCTGCCCCAGGATTTTGGGCCAGGCCCGCCACAGGCTGGTCAGATGAAAGTTCACCCCATCATGGCGGGAGGCCAGGAAGCGCCGCAGGGCCTCCTGGAAATCCACTCCACGAGCCCCGGTGCTGCCCTTGCCGCGCCGCCGCTCCATGTCTCAAACCCGGATCAGCTCGTAAGCCGTCCGCCCCAGCCCCAGACTTTCGGCATACTGGAATTGCGCTTCGCCGATGCTCTTGGAATACGAGCCTTTGAACTTGTCCTCCCCTGCGGCGTGGTTGCAGCGCAACTGGGAATCCGCAAAGCCAACCTGGGCATTGACCAGGTCGTAGCAGGCCTTGTCCAGGGCCACCGGGTCGAGGGAGGCCAGAATGCCTATATCCGGCACCAGCGGAGCGTCGCTCCAGGGTATGCAGTCGCAGTCCGGGGTTATATTGAGCAGAAAATTGATATAGGCGGTTTTTT
>WRHT01000044.1 GCA_009783115.1 Desulfovibrionaceae bacterium
TCCCTGCGTGTGGCTGGCGATGCCATGAATGCGGCCGTTCAACGCTATATTCAGGATGAATTCCTCCTGAAGATCGGCGAAAATATGGCGGAGCGCATAAAAATGACCATCGGCAGCGCCTGCCCGCTAACGGAACAAGTGGCGGCCGAGGTGGCCGGAATGGATATTTCATCCGGCGCGCCAAGGACAATCCGTATTTCAGACGGGCATATACGGGAAGCCTTGGCCGATCCGGTGCGCGCCATTATCCGTACGGTGCGCAAAACATTGGAAAAGACCGCCCCGGAATTGTCCGCGGATATTGTCCGCCAGGGAGTGCTCATGGCTGGCGGCGGTTCCATGCTTAAGGGGTTGGATAAGGTTATCGCCGAAGATACCGGATTGAAGGTTCTTATTGATGAAGACCCGTTGACCACTATTGTGCGGGGAGCGGGGCGCACGCTGGAGGATAAGAAATTTTACCGGCGGGTCTATATCGCCTGATCCCGCCAGATCAGCGCGGTGACTGCTGCCAGGAGCAGGTTGGGACTCAGCAGTTCCGGCATTTCCCGCCGCAGGGCGGCCAATTCGTCCTGATCCACGAATATGCCGGCGCAGTTCTTTTCTGGCGGGGTATTGATCAGGGCGCGGGCCGGCCGCGAGACGAAAATTATGCTCTGCCTCCATTCCGTACGCGGGGAAGGCGCGATTTTTCCCAGAAGCGTCAGAGCCGGCTCGCGGATCCCCAAGGTTTTCCACATGGCCCGCCTGGCGCAATCCTCGGCCGATTCTCCGGCCAAGACCAGTCCGGCGGCTGAAATATCCCAAAGTTTGCGTGAGCCTTTCCAGCGCTGCTCACGGATATATATTTTTTGTTCCTGGTCCAGGAGTCCGATCAGCACCGCCCGGTGGGGAAGTTTTTGACGCAGGACAGTCCCGCGGGGCATAAAAAGGATAGAGCGGCCGTGCGCATCAAGCACTTCCAGGAGTTCGTCTTCCGGCATATCCGGGAGGAGCGGTTTTTTTTTCATGAGTGAGCAGGGTTACCTTTTAAGAGAACTGGATATGGGCGATCTTGATGCCTTGTTGGAATTGGAGTATTTAATCTTTCCTTTATCCTGGAGTAAAGAACAATATGCCGGTCTGTTGCGGACAGGAGTGGGTAAAGTTTTCGGAGCTTTCCGGGCGGGGCGGTTATGGGGATATGTGTCCGTGGGACTCGTGCTGGCGGCCGGAGAGATGGAAGTATACAATCTGGCTGTGCGTCCTGAGGCGCGCGGCCGGCGATTGGGCGCTAACCTTATGAGGATGGCCCTGAATTTAGCTAAAGATAGAGGTATGGAGCGAGCCGTGTTGGAAGTGCGCGCCGGAAATTTCCAGGCTATAGGCTTATATGAGAGAACGGGTTTTACGCGCTGCGGCGCACGGCGCGCCTATTATGCCAATCCAACGGAAGACGCCCTGATCCTGGAATGCAGGCTCAGGTGAATTTTTTTTTCAATGTCTGATATGGAGGAAAAATATGCATAAATTGATGGCCGCCAACTGGAAAATGTATAAAACCGCGGCGGAAGCCGCGGCCATGCTCACGGAATTTCGACGTTGCGTGCCCGGACTGCCGGAAGATCGGGAAGTGGTTTTTTTTGCGCCTTTTACCGCCTTGGCCGCTTCGGCCAAGATTTTATCAGAAATGAAGGCCCGTGTTTATTTGGGCGCGCAGGATGTTTATCCGGCCGCCGAGGGCGCTTTTACCGGGGAGATTTCTCCAAATATGCTTAAAGAGAGCGCTTGCCGCTTTGTTTTGACCGGACACTCCGAACGCAGGCAAATATTGGGTGAAAGCGATGCCCTGGTGGGGCGCAAGACCTGCTTTGCCCTGGAATCAGGATTGGATATACTGCTGTGCATAGGTGAAACCCTAGAAGAGCGTGAAAAGGGAGCCTTGGGGCAGGTCTTGCGCCGGCAACTGGAATCCGGACTGCGGGATGTGCCGGCCGGGGTTGAGTCTCGGCGGCTGGTCGTGGCCTATGAGCCGGTATGGGCCATTGGTACCGGCAAGGTTGCCGGTCCTTCTGAAATATTGGAGGCGCATGCCCTGGTCCGGGAAATATTGCGCGCCGTTCGCGGCGTCCAGGCGTCAGGCATGCGCATTTTATACGGCGGCAGCGTCAAGGCGGAAAATGCCGGTGAAATTATTGCCCTTGACAATGTGGATGGAGTGCTGGTAGGAGGGGCTTCTTTACAGGTGGAGACTTTCAGCCGCATTGTTCTGGCCTGAAATTCCGGGAGTGTTTTTTTGGACAAGCTTGTTTTGACCCTGCATATTATAACCTGCGTCCTGCTTATCCTTTTTGTGCTGCTGCAATCCGGGAAAGAAGGAATGGGGGTTATTTTCGGCGGAGGCAGCTCTTCTCTCTTCGGCAGCGCCGGGGCGGGCGGCATACTGGTTAAGCTGACCGCTTTCGTGGCCGTTATTTTTTTATGCACTTCGCTGGGGTACACCGTCATTACTTCTTCCGGCATAAGCGACAACATTTCCCGCGTAACCGACGTCCAGCCTGAACCTCAGGCTGAACAGCCGCGTTAATTTCACTATTTGCTGAAATAAAAGTGGCTCATTTCCCCTTTTAGGCTCAGTTGGTAGCCGGTCTGATGCTGTCCGGCCGAATGTTGATAGTTGGCCATGCCCGCCCGCGCGCCGATGACTTGCCCTATGTTGCGCACATCGCGCAAAAGTTCTGACTGGGAAGCGATTTCTGTAAAAGCCGCGGAAAATTCTTGGCGTTCGGCCAGTATTTCTTCAACTTTTTCCTTGTCCGGGTGTTCGCCGGCCACGGTGAGCTTTTGTTGATCATTCAGGCGCAAGGTCATTTTTTGTGATAGATCAACCTGTTGGGCGGACATGGTTGTATAAACCGTCTCTACAAAAGCGTCCTGCAATTTGGTGATATTATCTCCCAGGGCCTGGATTAAATCGTTTTCCGGGTGCTCGATGGCCTCCATGATTCCCCGCAGCCTGGGGCGTAGGCCGGATAAAGATGCGGTATCGGTAATTTTGAGCAGATCCGGGACAGGATTGTTTTCGGGATCTTTCCTGACTCCTGTTGTTTCTTCTTGAAAAGGCAGGCGTCCGCTCTCATAAATATTTCCGGCATGACGGGTATTCACCTTGTTCTCCTCGCGGCCTGCATTTTTTTCCTCCCCCTTGCCTTGTGTTCTGGGTTAAAGCAAGTTCAATGCCAGCCCTGGAATTGTCAAACCTATGAACTTGTGTAATAATGTTTATTTGTACGCCGCTTGGGTAGGCCATAAATTATTATTTGCCGAGTTTGCCGATGTCAAAAATTAATATTTTGAAACATGTGCTGATTTTCTTTTTGTTGCTGGCGGGAAACGCGGCCGCGGCCAGCTTTCAGCCGGATTCGCCGATCAATGAGGCTGTGGAAACGGCCATAAAGCGTATTTTATCCTGTAAGGAAAAAAACGCGCCTTTGCCGGATATTGAGGAACTGGCGCCTTTGCTTGAATATATGACGGTCGCTTCCGGAGGCTCGGAAAATCAGCATCCGGCCAAGCGCGATGAGGGTTCGGGGATTTATTGGCGAGGGCTCATTGAAAAACCCTTTGCCGCTACCTTGCGTTATTTGTTCAACCCGGGGATTTCTCCCGAACTTGTGCACCCGGCCTCGGTCAGGCGGGGAGAGATTTTTCCGGACAGCGGGGTTTTAAATCTTTCCAAACCCCTATGGGAACTTCTGCCTGAACTAGGGGAAACCCCCCTTGTCTTGCGTGGTGAAGAATACGAGGAAATTACTCCTGACGATTTCAGCGGTTCCTATTACGCCTATAAAATGAAAAACTTGGTTTTGTTCTTCAAATACCTGGATACTCCCATGTTGTTGCGGGTAAGCTGGCAGAACGGAGAATCTGAAAAAGGGCGTAAAGGCGCTTTTTGCGGTCAATACGGCGACTGGAATTTTGTGTTCACCAGCGATAGCGGCGGCACCGCTACCGGGCTGGGCTGGCTTTCCACCTACATGTATGGTTCGGCGGCCCTGATGCTGTATTATCCCATGGATGACCGGCGTACCGGATATGTCATGTTCAAATGGCTCAACGCCGGCTGGTCCGGGATTAACGTGGTCAACCGTTCGCATATCCTTTCCGGCGCGGATCGCAATTTCGCTGGTATGCGCGAGGTAATCCGCGCAGATGGCGGGTTGAGCGTGGAAGAACTGGAAGAAATAACCCATGATACGGCCCATTATGACAGGTTTACCATGTTGACCATGCTTGCCCCTTACTGTCAGGAGCTGGACAGGCTGTCTCGTGATGATTCTGTCTTGCGGCGGAGCGAATTTCAGAAAATTTTGTCCGGCGGCAAGTATGCCTCAAGTCTAAATGATGATGAATTACGCGCCCTGTACAGGATTGTTGTCTTGAAACGTAAGTTGGGCAAAGCGGTTTTGGGCGGATAGCCAGGGGAATTATGCCGGTCGGGCTTCCTGAATGGTTGGAACAAAGAGAGTTGGATCCCGGTCCGGGGGCGTATGAGGAATTGCCGGCTCTTTTCCGGGCGGCCTTGAAAAGCCAGATTGCCATGTTGGATAAATTCTGGCCCTCTAATCCGGATCGCCTTCGCACAAGGGAACTTTATCAATTTCGGGCTTGGATTCGCATTTATCCTAAAGATTGGGCTGTTTTTCTTCTGGCGCCGGAATACGCCTCGCCGGCTGGCCTGATTGCCGCGGTATTGCCAGCGGTGGCGGCAGGTGTGGAGAAATTGTTAATCTGCCGCGTCTGCCCGCCTGGATCTGTTTTGCCTGCTCCTCTCTCAGCCGCTTTGGAACTTTTGGGGCAGGAATATCTTTATGGACTGCCTGGTCTTGAAGATGCCGGGCTTTTGGAAGATCTGGCGGCGCAAAACGGAGTGGAGACAGGGGCGCTGGCGCTTTTGGGTAGTGAATGGACAGGCGGCGAGGGGTGGTTGCAACGGGCCAGGGCCTTGGGACTATGGTTCAGGAGCGTGCCAGGACGGGTAAAAATTTTACATTCGTCCGGAGGGTCTGCCTCGGCCGCGCTGGACAAAGAATTGTTGCGTTGGCTGCATCCGCAGGCGGAAATTATTTATCCGGTTGAAGACCGGGCGGATTCGCCCGTAGTCCCGTCCGCTATCCCGGATCAGGGAGATGCGGGTTTTTTCGGGGCAGCCGGGGAAAATTTTCCCGGCCTGATCACGGCGCCGGGGCAGGAGGCTTTTTGGGTTTGGCCTGAATTCAGCCCCAGGGATTTTTTCCGGCAAAGCATCGTGCTGACCAGCCTTGCCGCTTCCTCGCGGTTTTGACCACAGGGCCAGCCCATGCCGGATTCATCGGATTTAAGGAACTATCTCCACAAACTGCGCAATATCGGTATTATTGCCCATATTGACGCTGGCAAAACCACCCTGACCGAGCGTATTCTTTATTATACCAGTAAAATCCACCGGATGGGCGAAGTGCACGAAGGGGCGGCGGCCATGGATTTTATGCCCGAAGAACAGGATAGGGGCATAACCATCGCCTCGGCTTGTTGTACCTGCTCCTGGAGGGATTATTTCATCAATCTCATTGATACGCCCGGGCATGTAGATTTCAGCATTGAGGTGGAACGCTGTCTGCGTGTGCTGGACGGAGCGGTAGGCGTTTTTTGCGCCGTGGGCGGGGTGGAGCCGCAGTCAGAAGCGGTATGGCGCCAGGCTGAACATTTCGGCATTCCGAAATTGGCCTTTGTTAACAAACTGGATCGGCCTGGGGCCTCTTTTAGCCGTACCCTTGAGGAACTGCGTGATATTCTGGGGGCGCGCCCGGTGGCCTTGAGCATGCCTTTAGGCGAAGAAGATCGGTTTGAGGCGGTTATTGATTTATTGAGCATGGAACGGCTGGATTTCGCGGCCCAAGGCCAGGGCCGGGAATTTACCCGTCGTCCGTTGAATGAATTTGAAGCGTCCCTGGCGGCGCCCTGGCGGGAAGCCCTGCTGGAAGCCGCGGCGGACGAGGATGATTTGCTTATGGAACAATATTTGGCCGGGACGGAGCCTTCTCTGGAAGTGCTGAAACCGGCTTTACGCCGGGCCACATTGGGGCGGCGCGCGGTGCCGGTTTACGCCGGGGCGGCTTTACGCAATATGGGCGTGCAGCCGCTGCTTGACGGGATATTGGATTTTTTGCCTGGACCTGCGGAAGCCGCTTCTTTTGAAATTTCCATGCCCGGAAAAACCATGAACAGTTTGCGGGTGGAGGCGGATCCGGACGCCTCGTTGGCAGCCCTGGTTTTTAAAATTTTTTTGGAAAACGGGCGCAAGTTGGCCCTTTTGCGTATTTATGCCGGGCAAATCAGCGAAGGCATGGCCTGCCGCAACAACACCAGGGACCAGGCGGAACGCGTTACCCGTCTTTTCCGTCTGGAGGCGGAGAACAGGATGTCTTTGCCCCGCGCCGGCGCTGGCGATATCGTTGCGGCGCAGGGCCTGCGTTCCGTAATTACCGGCGACACCATAACTTCCGGAACCTCTTCCCTGCTTTTGGAAAATATACTGGCATATCGCCCGGTCATTTCCATGGCCTTTGAACCGAGAAATAACGGTGAAGGCGAAAAATTGGACGAGGCCTTGGAGCGGTACACCCTGGAAGACCCTACCTTGAAGGTGGAAGTGGATGAAAATTCCGGCCAGCGTATTGTTTCCGGGATGGGCGAATTGCACCTGGAGGTGTTGCGGGATCGGCTCCGGCGTGAATACAGGCTGGAGATCCGGGCGGGCAATCCCCAGGTGGTTTGCCGGGAGAGTGTGCGCCAGAGCGTGGAAGCCGAAGGCTTATTTGATCGGGAGTTGGGGGACATCACGCACTATGGGCAGGTGCGACTGAGGGTTTCTCCTCTGGAACGCGGAAAGGGGAATAAAATCGTTAATCTGGCCGCCGGGACAGGCTGTCCGGCATCCTGGCCGGCAGCCGTGGAGCAGGGAGTGGAGACCGGCCTGGACTCTGGTGTCCTGCGAGGTTTTCCGGTGCAGGATGTCCTGGTGGAGATTTTGGAGTTGGGTAGGCGCGAAGGAGTGTCTTCGCCTGTCGGTTATCACATGGCGGCGGTGGCGGCTGTGAAATCCGCCCTGGAATCGGCTTCCCCCATGCTTTTGGAGCCGATTATGCATGTGGAAATTTCCGTGCCGGAATCTTTTTTGGGCGCGGTTTTGAATTTGCTTGCGTCTCGTGGCGCGAAGGTTGAAAACGTGCTGGACAAGGGAGGGCAGAAATATATCCGGGCCTTGGCCCCTTTGCGCGAGTTTTTTGGTTTTTCCACCAGATTGCGTTCTTCCACCCAAGGCAGGGCCGGTCTGCTCATGCGTTTTGAACGCTTTGACGCCATCTGATGAGTCAATACCCTTGAAATTCAGGGATACTACATCCATGCCCCAACATCCGCCGGCCAGAAAAAGCTTGGGGCAGCATTTTTTGCGGGATGTTGGGGTGGCCCGCCGCATTGTGGAACTCCTGCATCTGGATTCGGAGGATTTGGTAGTGGAGGTTGGTCCGGGTCCGGGTATGCTTACGGGTTTGTTGCGGGACGCGCTTCCCGCGGCCTTGGTCCTGGTGGAAAAAGATCCCTATTGGGCCGGGATCAGGCGGACGGAGGCTACTGACCATCCATTCCCTCCGGTTTCGGTGATCACCGGGGACGCCCTGAGCCATGACTGGTCAAGCTACGCGTTTCCTTGTAAAATTGTCGGCAACCTGCCTTATAATATCGCTTCTCCTTTGATGTGGGATCTGCTCAGCTTGGCCGGCGGACTGCGGCGTGCCGTATTTATGGTGCAGAAAGAAGTGGGGCTGCGCCTGACCGCCGCGCCCGGCGGCAAATCTTACGGGGCGCTTTCGGCCTGGGTGCGTAACTTTTGCAACCCCCGGCTGGAATTTTTGGTCCCGCCCCAGGTATTTATCCCCAAGCCCAAAGTCTGGTCAGCGGTGCTCAGTTTTGCCCCGTTGCCTCTGGAAGAAAGGCCGGCTAAACCCGAATCTCTGGCCTACCTGCTGAAAATTTTTTTTCAGCAGCGCCGTAAACAACTGGGGGTGATTTTGCGCCGGCATGGGCATACTGTCTCCGCCTTGGAAGAATGCGGCATAAACCCGGCGGATCGGCCTGAAGATCTTTTCCCGGACCAGTTTAAACGTTTGTCAGATTTTTTTTAGGAAATCGTCATATAACTATTAGGTTTTTATTGTCTTTTTTTATACAAATATGCCCAGACGTATTTCTGCGGGTTGAATGGCTTGACTTTATCCTGAAAATTGTGTTGTCTGCTCTTGTTGCGCCGTGTAAACGGTACAGGCGTCAGGCGGCCATCGGGTCGCGTTGTAATAATTATTCAGGAGGAATCTCATGACCAAAGCTGATCTGGTGGCCAAAATTGCTGGCAAGGCCTCAATCACCAAAGCGGGGGCGGAGCGTTCGCTAAACGCTTTCCTGGAGTCGGTCCAAGAAGTGGTGGTGAAAGAAGGGAAGCTGACCTTGACCGGTTTCGGCACTTTTTCCGTTGAGTCCCGCAAAGCGCGTACTGGCCGTAACCCGCGTACCGGCGCGCCCATTAAAATTCCCGCTTCCAAAGTCGTCAAATTCCGCCCGGGCAAGACCCTTAAAGACGCTGTGAACTAATTTGGGACCTCCACAATGCTGTTAATGCAACACGGCGAAACCATCCATAGTATGTTGCCTTGGGATATCCCTTGGTGGATGCCGGATCATGCTGTTTTTTTCGGTGTCCTCTATCTTGTGTTGACAACATTGGGATTGGGTTTGGCCTGTGTGCTGGGAAAATCTTTTCTGGACTTGCGTAAAGAGCTTTCCGGCAATGAGGGACATTGACCAGGTAGTGTTTGAAAAGAGTTTTTGGTAAATCGCGTAGCGTCTCAATCCGGGCGAGGCGGAGTTCCCGCCCTGGTTGAGACGTTGCTTTTGTTCGACTGGAACTTGCTTTTCGTGAAAAGAAAGGTTAAAAATTACGGTTCCCTGTTTTTCCAATCCTGGGTTATGCGGGACAACCATAGGGTTTTCGCTGGCTTGCGGATTGAGACGGTCATCGGCAAGGGGGTGATTTTTTTGCCAGGCGTGTATTTGAACGAAGACGAGTACAATTTTGATATCGCTTTGCGTCGTTTTAAGAAACAGGTCGAAAAAGCGGGCATTCTTTCGGAGATGAAAAAACGGCAGCATTACGAAAAACCCAGCGTGATGCGTAAAAAGAAGAAAGCCGCGGCGCGGAAGCGTTTGATAAAAAAGATGAGAAAAGTCAGTTCCATTTGAG
>WRHT01000045.1 GCA_009783115.1 Desulfovibrionaceae bacterium
CCGCGTCACCACGCACCAGGAACCCACCTTTATGGTTGACGGCATCCTGCACTACTGCGTGGGCAACATGCCCGGAGCCTACGCCCGCACCTCCACTTTCGCCCTGAACAACGCCACCCTGCGCTATGGCCTTCTGCTCGCCGCCCAAGGCGTGGAAAAGGCCTGCAAGGAAAACCACGGGCTGAAAATGGGGCTGAACATGTACAGGGGCATAATCACCTATAAGGCCGTGGCCGAGGCCTTTGGCCTCATGGACAGCTACAGGCCTGTGGATTCCGTTGTTGAACGCCCATAGGCCGCATGGAAAAGAAATCGCGCCCGGATCGCCCTCAAAAACTCCAGACAATGCCGGCATTCATGAAATGCTGCTTGTATTGGTACAGGCCGCTGTTGGAATGGTTGTTGGCGTACTGGCATCCGGCCTCCAGCGACCAGGATTCGTTGATGTTGTATGTCAGGCCAAGGCCCATTCTGAATCGTTCGTCCTGGCGTTTGCCGGCTTCCAGAATCGTGGCCGGACCTTTGTAGGATTCCCGCGTGAAGGAGACAAAGGGCGCAATCTCAAAGCCGTAGGGCAGCTTGAACAACAGGCGCGCCGTGCCTTCCCACCCGTCGTGGCGGTAATTCTTTTCCTGGGCGTCCGCGCCGAGCCAGCGGCCCCCGAAAAGCAATTCGTGCTTGTCCGTCCCGAAAAAGGCGCGGCCATATGCGCCGAGCGACCCGTGGGCCCCGTTGCGTTTACTGTCGCGGAAATAGACGCGCTGTTCCAGGTTGCCCTTGAGGATCAGATGGAATCCGGGTTGAGCGGCCCATAGGAACATGCCTTCCGGCCCGTATGCGGACACGTTCTGATAGAATTCATAATCTAAAATTTCCGCCTTCATGCGGATTTCAGCCAGGGTGGAGGAATCAAAATGCCGGACTCCGGCGGCGGCGCGGCCCCATTGCGCTTCCCGGCTATGCGTTTTGCCCATATCGCTATTGGCGTGGCCGCGCCAGAAGCCCCGCGCATCCCCCACCAGCCACCAGGGGCTGTCCCGATAGGCGCGGTAGCCCATGTCCAAATCCGCGCCCAAGTATGCGCCGAAGCTGTTTTGGGCCTTGGCGTTGTCCACCCGCACCCGCCAGCTTCCCAAGGAAAGATCGTTGGAGTCCGGCCCCAGGTTGGCGTTGGAGTCATACTGGACGCCCGCCCGGATTTTGCCGTGTATCTGGAACGCGCTGTAGCGGCTCTCCAGAATGTCCAGGGCCTTGTCCGTTTCCGGACTTGGGGTTCCGTCCAGGGAGCGCATGACGGCAAGGCTCCGTTCCGCCGCCTCTCTGTTGCCAAGGAGCATATAGACGTGGGCGAGTTCGCCGTATAGCGGAGAATAGATCAATGGATGAGGGGTTATTGGCGGTGAGGTTTGATGGGGCCCCGCCTGATATTCCTTGCGCGGTGAAGGACCAACCACTGGGGGTTGCCGTTCCCATGCCTCCGGTAAAGTCGCTCTGGAGTGGCGCATACTTGTCCAGGTAATGCAAAAAGCCCTCTGTAATATCACCGTTCCGCAAATTCACCTGAAAACCCCAATCTACATTAGCGCCAGAATTGTCCCCTGTGCCTCTTATACTGCCCATAGGATCAGCCGCCACCGCCGCCGCCGCCAACAGGCTGTCCCCTAAAGTCTGCGCTGCCAAGGCGATGTCCGTCAGCCCGGTATCCGGCGGAACAATGCCCGTCGATGCGGCCAGCAGAGCTTGTGTGGGGGCCGTTTGCGTTTCCGTACTCGGTTCCGGCGCGGCGGCGGCGGACCCCACGCCGCCGAGAAAGGCCAAATCCCGTCCGAGTTCACGCCGGTCTTGCGGTTCAATGGGAACAGGCGAGGGCGTGACGCCGGGGCCTATGACCATCTTGAGGCCGCTCGGCACGTCAATATTGTTGACGTACACGCGGCGCAGGGTGTTTTCCACATAAACCGTGGTCGTGTTCCCTTCCCGCCGCATGGCGACGATGGTGCCGCGTATCCCGACAGTAGCCTCGGGGCTGGTCATTTTGAAGCCGGAAGGGTTCTGATCCACGATTTTGCCGGTGATGACGCGGATGAGTCCCTGCCGTAAATGGACGCCGAAGGCCGAATTGCTTCCCGCGTCCGCGTATTCCCCTGTCCGCCTGACGGCTGCCGCAGTCGCCATCACCGCTGTATGGCTGCTTGCCCCTGAGATCGCTCAGGCTGCCGTTGCCTTTGGGGAGATTGGCCGGAACGTGGCGGATAACGCCAAGGGAGTCGCCAAAGGCATTACGATGGGCGGTTTCGCAACAGGCGTCGGCATGGGCGTTTGGGGTGGGATCGATATGTACAAGGCCGCGCACAGCAACGGCCAGCAATCGCCCGCCAAAGGGCTGACCAAAATCATGATCGGTGCGCTCCTGCTCGGCATAGGCGAGTTCATGGGTTCCGGCTCGGCAACGCTCTTTGGCACCGATCAGACTTCGGGCCTTGGCGAACTCGGTTTGCAGTAGGCCAGCCATGAGTATCTTCGCCAAACTCACGGGCAAGGGGAAAAGCCCGAAAACAACGGATGGCCTGCCGGATGCCGCTCCCGCTGCGCGGGAGGACGAAACACCGATCTACAACGCGGAAGCGGTTTTCGGCGGGATTGGCTGGTACAAATCGCAGTTCCATCGAGCCATGAAAATGGCTTTGGGTATGGCTCTCGCCCTGATTGTGGCCCTTGCGGTCATCGCCTTTCAGGTCATGAACAAGCCTACGCCGCGCTATTTCGCGGCCACTCCAGATTTGCGCCTTGCGCCGCTTATTCCTCTGGATAAGCCCGTTTTGACGCAACAGGGCCTTCTGAATTGGGCCACGAAAACCATAAGCAACGCCGTATCTCTGGATTTTCTGGAATGGCGGGAAAAGCTGACCCGCAGCAGGGAACACTTTGAAGAAGAAGCGTTCAAGTCCTTTGTCGCTTCCCTGAACAGTTCCGGCGTCCTGGACATGATCCGGGACAAGCGCCTGTCGGTTTCCGCTGCCGTAACCCGCGCTCCTGTCATCATCGCCTCCGGTCTGGTGGGCGGCAAAGCCACCTGGAAAATCGAGTTCCCCCTGGTCGTGTCCTACGAGTCCAGCCAGGGGGTGGAAACACGGGCAGGACAAAGCCGGTTATGACGGCGCAACGGATACAATCAAACTGCCCAATCCCGACAAATTCAATAGCCTGGACGACTATTATTCCATGAAGCTGCGTCTGGCCTTCCACTCCACCGGACACAATGACCGGGAGCGGCGGGAGCCGGATCATTTTGAAGTCATGCGGGGCGAGACATTTTCCCTGCTGGCCGGGGCGCGTTTCGGGTTGCCCATGCCTGCTGACGGCGGCTCCTGGCCGGAGAAATTCGAGGGCGGAGAGAAATGGAAGGCGATGGAAGCCTCGGCGGATGCGTCAAAGATGCTCTCTGTGCTGGATCAGTTCAGTCGGGGCGAAGAACCGAAAGCGCAGTGGTTTCCCAAAAAGGAAGAGTGGCCTTCCATGATTTCGGCGCAGGAGAGCACCATGCCGCCCCCCTCTGAACCCGCTGCTGCCCCGCGCATGAGGATGTAGTTATGAACGTCCTCATTGTCGAATCACCGGGCAAGGTGAAAAAAATCCAGTCCATCCTCGGCTCAAACTGGAAAGTCGCTGCTTCTGTCGGGCATGTGCGGGATTTGCCGGAGCGGGAATTGGGCGTTTCCGTGCCGGATTTCAAGCCGGACTACGCGCCCACGGATACCAAAACGAATATACCTTGTCTGGTTCGCCAGTTTTGGGATCGCGCTTGGGGGAGAGGCGGTAGAAAACGCCTTCAAACTTGGTTTTGGTGAATTTTCGGGTAGTTGCGTTGCTCATGTGGGCAATATACGGAATTGCCGCAAGATAGGCAACGAACTTAGCCAGAACTTATCCAAAATGGAAAGTTCTGGCTGTAAAAACTGCGTGAATTATGTGGAATTATTGGATGTTTTCAAGGAAGAACGGACGGGGTGCGTTGCACTGTGTGTGTAGCAAAAACCGGGCCGGAAGCCCTGGTCAAGACGTTATAGGAGAAGGTATTTTTTGAACACATCTTTTTTTGCTCACGCTGTAACACGCGCAACATTGCAATAAGGTTTTCTTTATCCGAAAACATAAAAAAGGCAAGATCTCCACATCGCGGCGAAAGAAATGCCGCCGCTCATGAGTTTGCGCGGCATGGTTTTATCCAGGGCGCCATGAAGTCCTTGGCGGGCTTCCCGGCGGCCAGGTGTTGCAGGAGGGCGCTGCCGAAGACCACGGCCTGCGGGGGCGCGGGCATGGCCCGGATCTGTTCCGGGCTGTGGATGCCGAAACCCAGGGCCACGGGCAGGGTAAAGGCGTTCCGGGCGCGGCGCACCGTATCCGCGGCTTCGGCCGGGAGTTCCGCGCGCACCCCGGTGGTGCCCATGACCGAGACCACATACACATAGCCGGAGGCGGCAGCGGCGTAAGCGCGCATGCGTTCGTCCCCGGTATTCGGCCCCACCAGGGCGATGAGGTCCAGCCCCAGGGGGGCCAGGGCGGCGCGCAGCGGGCCGTCCTCATCCAGGGGCAGATCCGGGACGATCAGGCCCTGGACCCCGGCCGCGTCCGCGTCCACGGCCAGGCGTTCCAGCCCGTATTGCAGGAAGGGGTTGTAATAGCCCATGAGCACCAGGCCGGCTTTGAGGCCGGGAGCCAGGGAGGCCAGTTCCTTGAGGGTCCGCTCCAGGGTGACGCCCATGGCCAGAGCCTGGCGGGAGGCCTCTTCCACCACCGGCCCGTCGGCCACGGGATCGGAAAAGGGGATGCCGATTTCAATGATATCCGCGCCGCTTTCGTCGAGATCGCGCAGGATCCGCGGAAAACGGGCCGGTTCCGGGAAGCCGGCGGTGATGAAGGGGATGAGGGCGACGCGCCCCTGGCTGCCGGCCTGTTCGATTCGTTGTTGCAGGCTTATCTGGCGCATGTCGCGTCTCCTTGGAGCAGGGTAAGATGTTGGGAGGCGATGCCCAGGTCCTTGTCCCCCCGGCCGGAGAGGTTCACCACCACGTGCGAGCCTGGGGCGAAGGCTTGGGGGTTTTCCAGGACAAAGGCCAGGGCGTGTGAGGATTCCAGGGCCGGGATGATCCCTTCCCTGCGGGACAGGGTTTCAAAGGCGCGCAGGGCCGAGGCGTCGGTGACCACATGGTACTCGGCCCGCCCGGTTCGTTGCAGCCAGGAGTGTTCCGGTCCCACGCCGGGGTAGTCAAGACCGGCGGATACGGAATGGGAGGGTTCGATTTGCCCGTCGGCGCTTTGCAGCAGCATACTGTACTGGCCGTGCAGCACTCCCGGCCTGCCGAGATTCAGGGGCGCGGAGGTGTAGCAGCCGGGCTCCCCGGAGCCTCCGGCTTCCAGGCCGATGAGGCGCACCGGGGCGGCCTCCGGGTCCGCGGCAAAGGGGTGGAAGATGCCGATGGCGTTGGATCCGCCGCCCACGCAGGCCAGCACGGCATCCGGCAGGCGGCCGATTTGCCGCCTGGCCTGCTCCTTGGTCTCCTTGCCGATGACCGCCTGGAGATCCCGCACCAGGGTGGGAAAGGGATGGGGGCCGGCGGCGGTGCCGAAGCTGTAATGGGTGTCGGACTGGCTCACGATCCAGGCGCGTAGGGCCTCGTTGACCGCGTCCTTGAGGGTGCGTGTGCCGCTGGTCACAGGAATGAGCCGCGCGCCGAGCAGTTTCATGCGGCTGACGTTCGGGGCCTGGCGTTCCACGTCCACGGATCCCATGTAGATGGAACAGCCCATGCCCAGCTTGGCCGCGGCCGCGGCGGTGGCCACGCCGTGTTGCCCGGCGCCGGTTTCCGCGATCAGGTTCTTTTTGCCCATGTGCTTGGCCAGCAGGGCCTGCCCGATGGTATTGTTCATCTTGTGCGCGCCGGTATGCACGAGGTCTTCGCGCTTGAGCCAGAGGCTGAAGCCCAGGTCCAGCGACAGGGCGTCGCAGCGGCTGAGCGGGGTGGGCCGCCCCGCGAAATCGCGCAGCACTTCCGCCAGCTCCCGCTGAAAGGCCGGGGAA
The DNA here is from genome assembly GCA_009783115.1 of Desulfovibrionaceae bacterium. The sequence continues at coordinate 6,080 of WRHT01000045.1, forward strand.
GGCAGAATGGTTTCGCAGGCCCGCTCCAGCTCCCGCAGGGGCGGGATGAGCAGCTCGGGCACGAATTGTCCTCCAAAATCGCCGAACCAGCCTTTTTTCATGGCGTTTTCTCCAGAATGCGCCCGGTCTTGCGGCCGGAACGGGTTTTCACGAGCCGGATCGCCCGGCGCACGAGTTCAGGGTCTTTGAGGCCGGGGCGGATCTCCAGGGCGGAGTTCATATCCACGCCGTCCGGGCTGCCCGGAGCAAGTCCGGCCAAGGCCGGGAGGAGATTTTCCGTCCCCAGGCCCCCGGCCAGCAGCCAGGGCCTTGGGGAACATAGCCCTCGCAGGATGCCGGGGTCTTGGGGACGGCCGCTTCCTCCGCCCTTGCCTCCCGCGTCCAGCAGAAAATAGGCGCATGCCGGGGCGAAGCGCTCCATTTCCCGCTCAAGTTCCCCAGGGGCCAGAACCTCCGGCCAAAGGGTCTTGATGACCCGATCCGGACCCAGGGCGCGGCAGAAATCCGGGTCTTCCCCGCCGTGCATCTGGAGGAAGTCCAGGCGGGCGCGGCGGGCGACGTCGCGGACCAGGTCCAGGCCGCTTCCGGCGAACACCCCGGTTCGCCGGGCCGGGCCGTCCGGAATTGCGGCCACGGCCTCCGGGGTAACGTAGCGGGGGCTGGCCGGGACAAAGATGAAGCCGAGGAAGTCCGCCCCCAGGCTATGGCACAGGTCCGCATCTCCGGCCCTGGTCAGGCCGCAGATCTTGCAGAGGAGATCAGGCATGGGGGAGGTCCTTTCCCAGCAAAGCGGCCAAGGCCGCGCCGGGACTGGCCGAGCGCATCAGCGCGGTGCCGACGAGGGCGGCGTCAAAACCCAGGGCCGTTGCGGCCACGAGATCGCCGCGCTCACGGATGCCGCTGGCGCTGATCCAGAATTCTCCGGAGCTTTTGCCGGCGGCCAGGCGTGGAAAGACAGCCGGGTCCACGCGCATGCTTTCCAGGTCCCGGCTGTTGACCTGGATGACCCGCGCCCCCGCGTCCCTGGCCCGTTTAAGGTCCTGTTCGTTAAAGACTTCCACCACCGGGGTGAGGGCGAAATTTTCGCAGCGGCGCAAGAGATCCCGCAGGGAGGCGTCGCTGAGCAGGCGGACGATGATGAGCACGGCGGAGGCCGGGGTGGCCGCGCTCGCGTCCACCTGCAATGGGTGAAAGATGAAGTCCTTGCGCAGGAGGGGGAGGCCCGGGGCGACCATGCGTCCAAGGTAGGCGATATCTCCTTTGAAATACTCGCTTTCCGTGAGCACGGACATGGCTCCGGCCCCGGCCTTCGCATAGGCGGCGGCGGCTTCTTCCGGGGTGAGGCCGAGATTGATGTCGCCCTCTGAAGGCGAAGCGCGTTTGTATTCGGCGATTACCGCCAAGGGGGAGGAGCGGGCCTTGAGGCTTTCGATGAACGGAGGCCGGGTGGAGGACAGCGGCAGCGGCATTTTGTCCGCGGCGGCCAGTTTTTCCAGGGCGGCTATTTCAGGGGCCTTGGCCAGGCGAAAGCGTTCAAGCACGGCAGAACCTCCTGCCCGCGCCGGCGGCCACGGCTTCTTTGGCCTGGGCCATGGTTTCGCGCATGCGCTGGCGGTTATAGCCGCAAGTCGGGTCCAGAGCTTCGCCGGGCTGCTTGCCGCTGCCGAAGAGATACAGGGCCAGGCCGAGGTTGAGGGCCAGCATGTCGGATACGGCCCTGGATCCCTGCCCTGAAAGAACTTCCCGCAGCACCTGGGCGGCATGTTCCGGACCGTCCACCGCCAGATCTTGTTCCGCGCAGGGGGCGATGCCGTACTCGGCGGGATTGAGGCGGCCGGGCCGGCATTCCAGGCCGTGAACGAAGATCAGGGAGGCTTCGCCCAGGGGGGTGATCTCGTCATAATTACCGGCGCCATGCGCCACTACCCCGGCCTCCGGCTCCAGGCGGGCCAGAGCCGCGGCCACCAGGGAGAGTTGCGTCTGGTCCGCGACCCCGAGGAAGCGGTGCGTGGGGCGGGCCGGGTTGACCAGAGGCCCAAGGATGTTGAACAGGGTGCGCATGCCCAGTTCCCGGCGCACCGGCATGACATGGAGAAAGGAGGGATGATACAGGGGGGCGAAGAAAAAGACGAAACCCTCCCGTTCCAGGGTTTCGGCCACGGCCTCCGGCGGGATGTCCAGGGGAAGGCCGAGCTGTTCCAGCACATCCGCGCTGCCGCAGCTGGAAGAAACCGAGCGGTTGCCGTGCTTGAGCACCTTGTGCCCCATTCCGGCCAAGGTCAGGGCGGTGGCCGTGGAGCAGTTGAAGGAGTATTTGCCGTCGCCGCCGGTGCCCACGATATCCATCGCCGGACCGGGCACGGGCGGTATGGGAACGGCCCTGGCCAGCACGGCGTTGACCGCGGCCGCCACTTCATCCGGGGTTTCGCCCTTGGCCCGCAGACCCAGGAGCAGAGCTCCGGCCTGGGAGTGGGAAAGCTCTCCGTCCATGAGCCGGCTGAAGGCCGCCGCCGCCTCTTCCGGGGAGAGATTCCGTCCGCGGGCCAGGTGTTCCATGATGGCGGACATCTGTACGGGGCCGTAGGCCAGGTTATGGCTTTTCCGGGCTTTGGCGCGTTTTTCGCTTGGGGCGGGCCGTCCCGGTTCGGCCGGTTCCGTCCGTTCCGGCGGAAGCGTTTTCGGGGTTTCCCGGTTCAGGGCCGCCTGGGCGATGACCTCGGCCTCGGAGCGGCATTCCGCCCATTTTTTTTCCGGCGTGGAATCCCGCGTGACAGCCGCCCCGGCCTGCCAGCACACGCGCCCGCCGCGCACCCAGAGGCTGCGGAGGGTGATGCCGAAATCCAGGTGCGCGGCCTCCTGGTCCAGGCCGATCCAGCCGATGGCCCCGGCGTAAGGGCCGCGCGGGGCGCGTTCTTCGGCGGCGATAATTTCCATGGCCCGGAGCCGGGGTATGCCGCTGACCGTGCCTGCCGGAAAGGTGGCCGCGAGCGCGTCCAGGGCATCCCGGCCAGGGGCGAGATCCGCCTGGATGCGCGAGGTCAGCATCAGGGTATGGGA
>WRHT01000046.1 GCA_009783115.1 Desulfovibrionaceae bacterium
TTCATGGCATCGCCAGCCACACGCAGGGATTCGATGACCGCCATTCCGGAAAGACTGATCACCGCCACCTCGGTGGTGCCGCCGCCTATATCAACAACCATGCTGCCCGTGGGGGCATGTACCGGAAGCCCCGCTCCTATGGCGGCCGCCATCGGCTCCTCAATCAGCCTGACCTCTCCGGCTCCCGCCTGTTGGGCCGATTCGAACACAGCCCGCTTTTCCACCTGGGTAATGCCCGAAGGCACGCAGATAACCATGTCCGGACGGGAAATTCTCAGGCGGACCATAACCTTGCGGATGAAAAAAGCAATCATCTTACTGGTGATGTCGAAATCCGCGATTACTCCATCGCGCAAAGGGCGGACCGCCCTGATCTTCTGCGGGGTGCGGCCCAAGAACTCCTTAGCTTCGCGGCCGACGGCCAGCACCACGCCTTTATCCACCCCTATGGCCACCACCGACGGCTCATTGAGCGCAACGCCGTTTTTCCTGGTATAAAGCAAAGTATTGGCCGTACCCAGGTCCATAGCCAGATCATGGCGAAACATCTGAAACAATTTTCTGAACATTGCATCCGGCCTGAGGATCAGACTTATTCTATCTTTTATTTGGAACCGGGTTTGAGCTTCTTCTGTAACTCCCGCAGTTCTTCCTTAATTTGAAAATTTTCAAAAAACAAGGCCAGGTGGCCGGCGGCCACCCCGGCAAATTCCTGCAATTCCGCCCCGATGCCGAGCGGTAAAACGCTGGCCATGCACAAAGCCCCGATAATTCTGGACTGCGCTACAAGGGGCAGGACCAGCGCGCTACTGAAAGACGGCATGGACAGGGCGGAAGAAAAAAGCGGGGTCTCCGGCCTGAATCCGGCGCCGCCGACGGCCAGAGGGCGGCCATTGCCCAAAACCCACCCCGCCAATCCTTCGTTTATGTCATAGCTTCCCGGACGGTTTCGCTTAAGCGCCAGGGGATAATTTTCCCCAACCACGGCATAGGCGTCTTCTTTTTTTCCGTCCAGCACACAGAGGGCGCAATATTCGTAACCGCTGGCCTTGGAAATTATGTCCAGAAAAGTCGGCACAAAATCAACCCAGTTCAAATATTCATTGATCAGGATGTGAATCTGGCGCAGAGCCGCATAATGGCGCAAGGCGGCGTTCTGCGAAGTTTCCTGGCGCTGCAGATCATAAAGTTCGGAAAACAGGCCGCAAAACAAGGGCAGCAACCTCTTATCCCTATCTGAAAAAGTGTAATACCTTTTGGTGTCCACACACAGCGCCCCTCGCCCCTCCGGCAATGGACAACCCATAAAGGCCTTGATCTGGGTCTCTTCATGGCTTGTGTAATAACCAAGAATATGACCGCGCTGATTGAAGTTGGATATAAAAAGAGGCTCGTTATTATGGATGATCAGTCCTACCAGTCCTTCCCTGGGGCGCGCCATCGCTGAATAATCCAGCTTTCCTCCAAGGCTGAACGCTCCGGCAAGGGCGTACAACGGAATGCCATCTTCAAAACGCGCCGGCAAAAAGAGCACCGCGCTGTGCGCTTCCAGCACGCTCCCCAAGATGCCCAGAGTTCTATCATACAAAGTGTTATCCATAACTGGCCTCTACCTCAAAAAGGCCCTGTCGTCCATGCCCAGGCAGACAAACGTCCCCGCCGGCACATATATAGAATTTTTCTTAACCTGGTCAAAATTTTACAGGCATATTTTTTCTTCTGGAAAATTTTTGAGACTTGTGCTAGAGTTTTTATAAATTTCCAAGACCTTCGAAAGGCAACAGATGTGAAATCCTGGCAAGAAGCATTCACCAAAGGAAAAATATCCTGGCATGATGAAATAAACTTAAGAAATCATCTGGTTGTCCACGACTTGCACGAATTCAAGCAGTTCATTGATCTGGCGCACATCCGCTATGGCCTGATCAAACCCTACTTTGAAAATAGCGACTATCCCCTGGTAGAGAGCCGCGAACTCCTGCCTTCTTTTGACGTGGATATGTGGGAATATAAAGAACTGCCCGGTTTCAGCCTGGTGGCCTTTGGACGCCCGATAAATTATTTTTCGGAAGTCTTTCAGTTTGATCTGCTCTGGCCGATCACTAGTGAACTGTCTGAAGAAGAAACCAACAGGATCATGAAATCCAACCTGCTGACCTTTCAGAATCGCATCCATAAATCCGAACATGCGCCCCTGACAACCGCTCTTGGACAGGCTGACCTGACCAGCCTGGATAATTACTTCACCTTGATGCCCTTTCTGGACAAGATGGACCGGGCCCAGGTGCTGGCCATGAACGACGATGTGCCTGAAATGACCAACTTTTGTCTCTGTGGGGTTTATGCCTCTTTTCCTTCAGACTTGGATACGGAAATCAAGCGTTACGGGCTGCGCATAGGTCAATTCGCTGTTGGCGACAATGATAAATATGAAAAAAACCGCCTGTTCGTATATCAGCATATGATGGAGCTATACGGCTTCCCCATTGCCTCGGAACGCCGCACTTCCGCCGCGCTTTTTGCCAGACGCCTGCACAAGATGGGGGAAAAATTTCTCATCCGCACTCTAGGACAATCGGACCGCACCATTACAACAATTTGGAACCACACCAGCGGCAGAACCTATCCTTTTGTGGAAAAAATCTCTCTGCTGGCCCTGGACAAAGATCAGACCGAATACATGGATACCCTGGAAAAAGAAGGCTACTTCGTTGACCCAGATAAACGGGTTGTGCTGCTCCGGGTAAAATACAAACAGCATTCCTACAACCAGGACAATGTGCGCCAGGATCGCGCTCTCTCCGTGGATAAACAGGAAATCATCCACCCCATCAACGGAGAGGTACTGCCCGGCGTGAACATAATCAGGGACAGCACAAACATACTTCTGCGCTTGAACGATATAGTCCGTGGAGAACATACGGGAAGTATTGTTTATAAACGCAATGAACTTGTTCAAAATACAGATACGGATGAAAAGAAACTAAAATTTATATTCGCCTGGCTCTCTAAACACCAATATCGCGTAATTTCATATAGTGATGAGTTTTATAATAATTTCAGTAAAATTTTGGATATATATTTATTATCATTAGAAAACTATGATAATCTTCATAAATATGACGATTTATACCAGGACGTCCTTGCTAAATACAGCTATATCCAACAAGCGCGCAAAATAAAATTTCTTGAGGATTTGAAAGCTAGAAATGTACGCGGAAAAAAAATTGGCTATGTAGAAATGCTTGAAGAAGCAGTAAATTTATTACAAACATTAAAATTTGAAATCGTAAATTATTTTGAACAACTGGTTGATTCTGTAATAAATATTGGTGATAATATCCTCAATGATCGTTATCTACGCCGTACTTACATTGAAAAAAAAGGTACGGAGTTTACCCCCAGGCAACAGGCCATCCGGCGCAATTACGGCAGACTGGTAGCCCTGATCGATGAATTCAAGGCCATCAAACGGACGCGCCAGGAAACAACCAAACACTACAACAGCGCAAGCTGAACAGGGCGTCTATGATTAACCTGTCAACAACCCCACTAAATGCCTGGCACCGGGCTCATGGAGCCAAAATGGCTCCGTTCGCCGGATGGGATATGCCCATCCAGTACACGGGCATCCTGCACGAACACGAACATACGCGCGCTAAGGCTTCTGTTTTTGATATCTGCCACATGGGAGAATTCCTAATCCACGGCCCCGGATCCACCGCGGCTCTGGCCGAAGCCATAAGCGCCAACCTGCGCACCCTGGCCCCCGGACGCTGCCGCTACGGCTTTCTGTTGAACGAAGAGGGCGGCATACTTGACGACCTGATCACTTACCGCCTGGCGGATGACAGTTACATGCTGGTAATCAACGCCGCCTGCGTTGAACAGGATTGGGGCGTCCTGAGAGAACGTCTGCCCCAGGGAATAAAGCTGGAAAATATTTCTGAAAGCACCGGCAAAATTGATTTACAGGGTCCGGCGGCCCTTGAGGTATTGCAAAAACTCTTTCCACCGGACCGCTTCATGGATTGGCGCTCCCTGCCTTATTACGCCTTTGCTGAAATTTTTCTGAACGGCAAAAAAACAATCATCAGCCGCACCGGATACACCGGCGAACTCGGCTATGAAATCTACCTGCCCGCGGAAGAAACCCTGCGGCAATGGGAACTTTGCCTGGAGCATCCCCTAATCGGGCCGGCCGGACTGGGGGCGCGCGATACTCTGCGCCTGGAGGCCGGGCTTTTGCTTTATGGGCAGGATATGGACTCGATGCGCACCCCGGCGGAAGCCGGTTATGCCGAAATGCTGACCTCTCCCGATGCTTATGTAGGTAAGGCCGGCGCCCCGCGGCTACGCCAACGGCTCACTCCCCTCGTTCTGCCCGGAAGACGCAGCGCCAGGCACGGACACAAAGTCTTGACCCATGACGGCGATGGGCGGGAAATAGGCTTGATCACCAGCGCTTCCTTCGCTCCTTCCTTAGGCTACTCCATTGCCTTGGCCTATATTGACCAGGACCAAGCCGCGGCGGATAAATACCTGATCCTGACCGACAGGGCGCCGCTGGAAGCCGAACGGGCGGTCCTGCCTTTTTATAAAACCGGCACCGCCAGAAACAAACTGATGTGAAGCATGCGCGCCTTTTATCTGGAACCGGCACGCTGGCAAAAACCTTTTTACCTGGCAGGGGCGGAAGCTAGGCACTTGCGTAAAGTTTTGCGACTGGAACCTGGAGAACGCATTCTGTTATTGGACGGACAGGGACGAAGCGGCGAATTTTCCATTGAACGAATGGAAAAACAGTTGGTCAGGCTGGAAGCTGTGAGCATATCCGCGCATCCCCAACCTGCGGGACGCATTTTTCTGGCAGCGGCCTATACCAGGGCGGCCAGACGCAGTTTTATGCTGGAAAAAGCCGTGGAATTGGAAGCCGGCGGCATCTGGTTCTGGCAGGCTGAACACAGCCAGGCCCTGATGCCGTCCAGCCCGAGTGACCATTGGCGGGAACAGATTCTGGCCGGAAGCAAACAAAGCCTCAACCCCTGGCCTCCCGAGCTGAAAACCCTGCCCGGAGGCGCCCAAGGGGTATGCACTGCCTCCGAACGCTTTTCCCGGCGTTTCCTGCTCTGGGAAGAAGCCGGCAAAGAAAACCTGCTCTCTTTTACGGACCTCTCCAGCCCTGAAGACACGATTTTCGCCATGGGCCCGGAAGGAGGCTTAAGCGAAAAAGAAGTGGCTGTTTTCCAATGCCGGGGCTTCAAGACTGTCAGCCTGGGCCAACGGATTCTGCGCTGGGAAACGGCCGCCGTGCTCTGTATGGGGCTGGCCTGGTGGGCCAGCCAAAACAAAAACGAACCAGACCCGGGGACAATATGAGCCATGCGCCCCCTCTGCCGGAGCTCCTGCGCCCCCAGAACCTGGATAATTTCGTGGGCCAGGCGCACCTGCGTGAAAAACTTAAAAATTTTCTCCAGGCCCCTCGCCTGCCCAGTTTACTCTTCTTCGGACCCCCAGGTTCAGGCAAATCCAGTCTGGCTTTAATCCTGGCCCAGGCCGGAGGACGCTCCCACCTCCGCCTGAGCGCCCCGGAAGCCGGCCTGCAACAACTACGGCGCACGTTGAACGGGGTGGAAATACTGGTGCTGGATGAATTGCACCGTTTTTCCAAAGCCCAGCAGGATTTTTTTCTCCCATTGCTGGAAAGCGGCGAACTCACGCTTTTGGCCACCACCACCGAAAACCCTTCTTTCAGCGTCACCCGCCAATTGTTATCACGTTTACTGGTGCTGCGCCTCTATCCCCTGGCGCCGGATGAACTTTTATCCCTGGCCCATCGGGGCATGGACAGCAAGGATCTACGCCTGGAACCGGATGGGGTAAATCTGCTGATCGGCGCTTCCGGCGGGGATGCGCGCACCCTGCTGAACCTCCTGGAATACACGGCCGCCATGCCCGAAGATCAACGCGAGGCCGGACATATCCGTGCCGCCCTGCCGGAACTCATCATGCGCCACGATAAAGATGGCGACAGCCACTACGAGATCATCTCCGCCCTTATCAAATCCATCCGGGGGAGCGATCCGGATGCCGCCCTCTATTACCTGGCCTGCCTGCTGGAAGGCGGCGAGGACCCGCGCTTCATCTGCCGCCGTTTGATCCTGGCCGCGGCTGAAGATGTGGGGCTGGCTGACCCCCAAGCCCTGACCATGGCCGTATCATGCCAGCAGGCTGTAGAGTTCGTGGGTATGCCAGAAGGTTTCCTGCCCCTGGCGGAAACTTGCGTGTATCTGGCCCTGGCCCCCAAAAACAACAGCGCCTATGCCGCTTATCTAAACGCGGCCAAAGAAGTGAAAACCAGGGGGGCGCGCCCGGTTCCCTTGCACCTGCGCAATGCCGTTACCAAGCTGCAAAAGGAGTGGGGTTTCGGACATGGCTATCTTTATCCGCACAACTATCCTGATGGATGGGTAAAACAGGATTATCTGCCGCAGGAGGTCGCCACGCGCCGTTTCTACCACCCCAAAAATCTCGGGGAAGAAAACAACCTTATATTGCGCTGGGTAAAACGCCTGCAGGACTAAAACCATGCACGGACGACAACCCCAGGACAATTTCCCCATGCCCTACACGGGATCGGCCTATAAAACCCCGGCCAGCATACGCCGGCCTCTTTCCTGCCTTTTTCCAAACCTCAGCTTTTACTGGCGCATGTTCATGATTGTCCGCCTGGGCGGAGCCAAAGCAGCCGCTGACGATTACAACGCTGAAGACTGGATCGTGGGCAGCGCCGGCATCGTCCGGGCCTTGGAATACTGCGGAGGAATTTTTGAAATAAGCGGGATGGAAAACTTCATCAATCTGCCCGGACCTTGTGTTTTTGTCGGCAACCACATGAGTACCCTGGAAACTTTCGTCCTGCCATGCCTGATCCAGCCGCATAGAGACGTGACCTTCGTGGTGAAAGAGAGCCTTCTGCGCTACCCTTGGTTCGGACATCTACTGGGTTCACGCGACCCCATCAAGGTGGCCCGCAAAGACCCCCGCGCGGATCTTGCGGCCATGCTGCAAGGAGGAGCTGAACGCCTGGCCGAAGGGCGATCCCTTATCGTTTTTCCCCAAGGCAGCCGGAGCGCCTTGGTTGAACCCGAACATTTCAACAGCATCGGCGTGAAAATAGCCAAAAGAGCCGGAGTGCCGGCTATCCCTGTGGCCGTGCGCACCGATGCCTGGGGCAATGGCAATATTTTCAAGGATTTCGGAGCCATCCGTCCGGAACTGGGCATACATTTCAAATTCGGCCCAGCCATGGAAATAAGCGGCAACGGCAAGGCCGCCCACCAGGAAATCCTGCGCTTTATCCAGAACAACCTGACGGCCTGGGGACTTCAGCAACCCGCTTACGCGCTGGAACAAGGCGATATCAGAACCAATCAATAATTTTGTGCCAGGAACCCTCGATAACGCGCCGCTTGGCCTCGCTATTTTTCTTGAGATAAAGAAAATAGGCGGCCTGGCTTCTGTTTTCCGCATACCGGACCAAATCCTCTATTTCGCGATAATCCCGCAAGACAATCATGTAGCGCAACCAGGCTGCGTAATAATTTTCGGTCCGGAAAAAGAAATCGCCGCTATATAATTCGTATTCCGCAAGCAGACGGCGGCATATGGAGATCTGTTCCGCCGATTTCCTGGCGTACTCATGCCCGGTGAAGCTGTCCCGCAGGCGCGTGAAGTAGGAAAGCGCCTCCGCCACCGCCGTTGGCGGGCGATCAACGGATGTATAAGTACGCAGGTTGGCCATGCCTATCTGAAACAATACATAGGGCATGGCCGTATGCCTGGGATGTTGTACTCCAAAATCCTTGTATGCGTCCACGGCTTGCAGCCACTCCTGGTCCAGATAGTAGCTGTCGGCCAGGGAGAGCTCCGCTTCAATGGCATAAGGGCTGAAAGGATATTCGTCCTTCAAGCGGGTATACAAAACCACGCTGGTGACGTAATCTTCCCTATGCATGGCATTGTTAGCGTCTTCAAACAGAACGGCGGCCGCGGCGTCAGGGTCTTTTTCCCAGGTATCGGACACCTGTTTTCCTGAACAGGAAAAAAGCCCCAAAGCCATTCCCAGGACGGCCAGCGCGAAAAACTTGCTTTTAATTTTTGAGGACATGCTTCTCTTCCAGAAAAAGGTAAGCGGATCTGGCCGCGCTGGCCCCGTCCCCCGCCGCCGTCACCACTTGGCGGCAACGCTTGGAACGGATATCACCGGCGGCGAATATCCCCGGCAGATTGGAACACATTTCCGTGTCCGTAATAATAAAACCTGCTTCATCCACTTGCAGTCCGGCGGGAAAAAAATCCGCCGCCGGGGTCTGCCCGACAAAGACAAAAAGACCATCCACCGGCAAATCGCAGCTCTGCCGTTCACTAGCAAGTGTTGAACGCAGGGTCAGACCTCGCAAGTTTTCTTCTCCAAGCAACGCTTCGATCACAGTATTATAGTGCACAACCACATTCGGCACGGCCAGGACTTTTTCCTGGATCAGCCTATCCGCCCGGAAGGCATCGCGGCGATGAATGAGGTGCAGTTCTTTCACCAAGCCCGACAAATAAAGGGCTTCTTCCAGGGCGGAGTTACCTCCGCCGGCCACCGCCACGGTCAACCCCCGGAAAAAAGGACCGTCACAGATGGCGCAATAAGAAAGGCCATGTCCGGTCAGCCTGTCTTCCCCAGGCAGTTCCAGTTTGCGGTGTCTCAGGCCGGAACAGATAATCACCGTGCGGGCTTCCAGAGGATCTTCATCCGTTCGCAAGATATAGCCGTCTTCCGCCTTCTCGCAAGAATGCGCCGTCAGGGGCAGGCGATCCACCGGGTAAGAAGACAATTGCGCTTCCAGGGTATCCGCCAGAACGTAGCCCTGCATTTTCGGCAAGCCGGGATAATTTTCAATTTCAGCGGTTTCGAGCAGCAAACCGCCGGGCGTGCTTTTTTCCAGCAAGGCTACGGACAAGCCGAAACGGGCCAAGTAGAGCACGGCGCTCATACCCGCAGGTCCGGCCCCTATGACCACAGAATCATAGCGCTTCATTCAGGGCCTGTTCAATCATGCTTTTAAGATTGCTT
>WRHT01000047.1 GCA_009783115.1 Desulfovibrionaceae bacterium
ACGGTGGTTAAGGTTTAGGGGGAAGCATGACGACAGAGCTTAAAAAATTCAGAATCCGCTGGGGCATGGTCATTGACGTGGATAAATGCACCGGCTGCGGCGCCTGCATGGTGGCCTGCCAGGCGGAAAACAACGTCCCGCCGGAGAATACCTCCAACAGGCGCAAGTCCTTGAACTGGCTGCTGGTGTACGAGCTTTCCAACGGCAAGCCCTTTCCGGGGCATGATCTGGCCTATTTGCCAAGACCCTGCCAGCAGTGCGGAACCTACCCCTGCGCCTCGGTCTGCCCGGTGATCGCCACCGATAAAAATGAGGAAGGCGGCATCGTCAGCCAGATATACCCCCGCTGTATAGGCTGCCGTTATTGCATGGCCGCCTGTCCTTACCATGCCCGCTATTTCAACTGGCGGGATCCGGTCTGGCCCGAGGGCATGGAAAAAAATCTCAGCCCGGATGTGTCCGTCAGGCCGCGCGGGGTAGTGGAAAAATGCTCCTTCTGCCACCACCGTTTTATGAAGGCCAAGAACAAGGCCAGAGTGGAGGAGCGGGACATCTTTAACCTGGAAGACGGCGAATATGTCACGGCCTGCGCCGAGGCCTGTCCCAACGGGGCCATTGTCTTCGGGGATTTGAACAACCCGGGGCACCGGGCGCATGATTTGGCCGCCAGTCCCCAGGCTTTTCGCCTGCTGGAGCGCCTGGGCACGGATCCGCAAGTGTATTACCTGAGCCGGCGGGAATGGGTGCGCGCTCAGGGTGATAACCGTCTGCCCGATGAAGGGAACAGGGGGTAGCCGAAGATGAATGCCGTTCATAACGCGCCTTTGGATGCGGAACTTTTTCCCGAGGGTCTGAGCCGTTGTTCCTTGAAAAAATTTTTGATCTGGCTCCTGCCGGTCAGCCTGGTGCTGCTCTGGGGGCTTTACGCCGCCTTCAGGGTTCTCAGCACCGGCCTGGGGGTTACCGGCCTGGATGATTATTTCGGTTTCGGGCTGTGGATCACCTTTGATCTCGCGGTCATCGCCCTGGGGGCCGGAGCCTTTTTCACCGGGCTCCTGCGCTATATCCTGAATATCGATCCCCTCAAGAACATCATCAACCTGGCGGTGATCGTTGGGTTTATATGTTATTCCGGGGCCATGCTGGTGCTGGTCCTGGATATAGGCCAGCCGCTGCGCGCCTGGTTCGGCTATTGGCACGCAAATGTGCATTCCATGCTCACCGAGGTGATCTTTTGCATCACCTGCTACTGCATCGTGCTGATCATCGAATACATCCCCATAGCCCTGGAGCAGCGCCAGCTCAACCGTATTCCCTTCCTGCGCGTCCTGGCGCATAACCTGCATGTATTCATGCCGCTGTTCGCGGGCATCGGGGCCTTTTTGTCCACCTTCCACCAGGGATCCCTGGGCGGCATGTACGGGGTGATGTTCGGGCGGCCCTATGCCTTTCGCGAGGGCTTCTTCATCTGGCCCTGGACCTTTTTCCTCTTTGTGCTTTCCGCGGTAGGCTCCGGCCCGGTCTTTACCGTGCTGGTGGCCTCCCTGATGGAGAAGATCACCGGCCGGAAGCTGGTTTCCTGGGAGATCAAGTCCATCATGGGAAAAATCGCCGGAACCATGCTCTGCGTGTATATCTTCTTCAAATTCCTGGACACCTGGTGGTGGATTGCCGACAGTCTCCCTAGGGCCGGGATGAGCTTTGACCAGATGTTCCACGGCTGGGTTTACGGCAAATGGCTGATGGTCATGGAGCTTTTTGTCTGCGGCCTTGTGCCCTGCGTCCTGCTGGTGAAAAAATCCCTGCGCGACCGCCCGGCGCTCTTTTATCTGGCCGCCCTGCTGGATTGCGCCGGCATTGTGATCAACCGTTACGTCATGACGGTGCAGACCCTGGCCATGCCGGTGATGCCCTTTGACCAATGGGTAGTTTATATGCCCAACTGGGTGGAATGGGCGGCCAGCCTGCTGGTGGTGGCCTACGGAGCCGTAATCCTCAGCTTTTCCTATCGTTATTTGTCTGTTTTTCCACAGGAAAAGGAATTGAACCGGGAGTAAGCTCCCATGCCGGAATTCAGGGCCGACCTGCACATCCATTCGCGCTTTTCCCGGGCGACCAGTTCCAGCCTGAGCTTTCCGTTGCTCGCCGGCTGGGCGGTCCTGAAAGGGCTGCAAGTGTTGGGCACCGGGGATTTCACCCATCCCGGCTGGCTGGCGGAACTGAAAAAAGACTTGGTTTTTGAGTCGTCCAGCGGCCTTTTTCGTCTGCGGCGGCCGGAAGAAGTCCAAGGTCTGTTTCCGGAATTCGCGGATTCACCCTTGATCCTCGAACAGGCCGCCACAGTCCGTTTCATGCTCCAGACCGAGGTCAGTTCCATCTACAAGCGGGACGGGCGGGTGCGCAAAGTGCACAACCTGGTGTACATGCCTTCCCTGGAGGCCGTGGAAAATTTCAACCGCAAGCTGGGGCAGGCCGGTAACCTGGAGGCGGACGGCCGCCCCATTCTTGGGCTGGACGCCAGGCATCTTCTGGAACTGGCCTTGGAAACCCACGAACAGGCCTATTTGATCCCGGCCCATGTCTGGACGCCCTGGTTTTCCATCTTTGGATCCAAGTCCGGCTTTGACCGGGTGGAAGAGTGTTTCGGACCGCTCAGCGGGCATATTTTTGCCCTGGAAACCGGGCTGTCTTCAGACCTGGGGATGAACCGCCGCCTGAGCGCCCTGGATCGCTTCAAGCTGGTCTCCAATTCCGATGCCCATTCCGGGGACAAGCTGGCCAGGGATGCCAGTCTGTTCAGCGGCGAACTCAGCTACAACGGCATCTTCACCGCCCTGAAGGCCGGCCGGCAGGACGGCCTGTCAACCAGGTTCCTGGGCACCTACGACTTTTTTCCGGACGAGGGCAAATACTACCTGGACGGGCACCGGGTCTGCGGGATCTCCCTGAGCCCGGAGGATACCCGCTCCCTGGGGGGGATCTGCCCGGTCTGCCGTAAGCCTCTGACCGTGGGAGTGCTGAACCGGGTGCAGGCCCTGGCTGACCGTAGCGAGCCTCTTTACCGGCCTGACGAACGCTTCAGCTCCTTTATTCCCCTGGTGGAAATCGTTTCAGAAATCCTGGGCGCGGGCAGCGCCAGCGGCAAATGCCGGCGTTTTTACCAGGAACTCCTGCGCGGCCTGGGTCCTGAACTGGAGATCCTCTTTCATACTCCGGCGGAGGACTTGTCCAGACACTCCAGCGTCCTGGCCGAAGGCATTCTGCGTATGCGCCGGGGGGAAGTGATCCGCAAGGGCGGTTTTGACGGAGAATTCGGAAGCATCCGGGTTTTCAGCGAGGAAGAGGCCAAAGATTTGAAATCAGGGGGCCGGACGGCTCTGGTGCGGGCCGGAAGTCCTCCGGCTTCAGGGCGGGAGCGGTCCGGGGCGCGTCCGGGCCTGTCGCTGTTTTCCGATATGGAGACGCTGCCTGAAGGTTCAGGATCCGTGCTTTCCACGTCCCCGGATGAACAGGGGTTGAACGATGAACAACGCAGGGCCGTGCGTTCCGGTCCGCAGCCGGTGCTGGCCCTGGCCGGGCCGGGCACGGGCAAGACCCATACCCTGGTGGAGCGGGTGTTGCGCTTGGTTCGGGAGGGGGTTCCGCACTGGGAGATCCTGGCGCTGACTTTTACCCGGCGGGCGGCGCGGGAGATGGAGGAACGTCTGCGGGCTGCCTTTGGCGTGGACTCAGAGGATGCGGGCCAGGCGGGCCAAGGCGGAGCCTCCCTGCCCAGGGCTGATACCCTGCACGCCCTGGCCTTGGAATTTTGGCAGCGATCCAAGGGGACTTACCCGCTTTTGCTGGATGAAGAGGCCGCGTTGCGCGTCTTTGCCCAAGCCAACCGCCTGGAAAACCCCCGCAAGATCCGCGGGATCTGGGATAGCCTGAACCTTTGCCGGGAAAGGCGCTCCCCACTGCCGGAGGAGTTTCAGTCCTGCGCCTACCATTACCACGAGCACAAGACCGCCTGGGGACAGGCGGATTATACGGATTTGCTGGAGTTCTGGCTTTCGCGGGCCGGGGGCGCGGAGCAGTCCGGCTCCTACGCTTGGGGGGGCTGGACCCAGGTGCTGGCGGACGAGATCCAGGATCTTTCGCCCTTGCAGTTGGAACTGATCGCGGCCTTGAGCCCGGAAGACGGCAAGGGCTTTTTCGGCATCGGCGACCCCAACCAGTCCATTTATGGATTTCGCGGCGCCCACGGGCAGGTGGAGGATTTTTTCCTCCAGCGCTGGCCCAGGGTCAAAATTATCCGTTTACGGGAAAATTTCCGTTCCGGCCGGAAAATTATGCAGACGGTCCGCAGCCTGGCCGATACCTTGCCGGGAGTAGCCACGCTGGAGGCGGTCAGCCCCCTGCCCGCGGAGGTTTATTATTTCGAAGCGCAGAGCGCCGAGGCCGAGGCCGACTGGCTGGCCGGCAGGATCCGCGCCTGCCTGGGATCCACCAGCCATAGCCTGGCGGATGCCTCCTCCGGGGCAGGATCCGCAGCCGGAGGTCTGCCGGATGAAAGCTACAGCCCCGGCGATTTCGCGGTGCTCCTGCGCAGCCGCGCCCTGATGCTTCCTTATGCCAAGGCCTTGGAACGGCACGGCATCCCCTTCAGCCAGCCCTGCGCCGATCCCTTCTGGGCGGACGAGCGGGCGCGGCTGCTCCTCCAGGCCGCCGGGCGCAGTCTGGGGATCACCCCCTGGCCGGATCAGGACGCTTCTCCGGATTCCGTCCCGGAATGCCCGGAGCGGGTGATTGCCCACGGCCCGGAAGGCATAGCCGCTTATTGGGGCAAGCGCGATCCTTTTGGGGAAGGCTTCTGGAAATCGCGGGTTTTCAAGGATTTATCCAGGGCTTACGAACAAAACCAGGGCTGGGCCGGGCTGTTCAACTGGCTAAGCCTGCAGAACGAGTTGGAGGAAGCCCGCGCCAAAAGCGAGAAGGTGCAGCTCCTGACCCTGCACGCGGCCAAGGGCCTGGAATTTCGCATGGTCTTTCTGCCGGCCCTGGAAGACGGGATTCTGCCCTTTGCCGGCCCGGAAAACGATCCGCCTCCGGATCAGGATAAGCAGCAGGACCGGAAGAGCCAGGAGGAAGAGTTCCGTTTGTTTTATGTGGGCCTGACCAGGGCCAGGCAGGGCCTTTTTCTTTCGCGGGCGGAAAAACGCCGTCTCTATGGACGGGAACGCCGTTTCCCGCCGTCGCCCTTCCTCAAAAAACTCCCTGGGGATATCCGTCGCAGCCGCATGGTGGCCGTGCGCGAGCGGCGCGAAGAACAGATGAATTTGTTCGGGGGCGGTTGAACGAGGCGGAAGCGGGATCTTTCCGTAAAGCTACGCCCCCAGGTAGGCTTCCTTGACCTGCGGGTTATGCAGGAGTTCCTGTCCGGGGCCGTGCAGGGCGATACGCCCGGTTTCCAGGATATAGGCGTAGTTGGTGATGGATAGGGCGGCGAAGGCATTTTGCTCAATGAGCAGGACGGTTTTGCCCTGGGAATTGATTTGGCGGATGATGGAGAAAATTTCGCGCACCAGCAGAGGGGCCAGCCCCAGGGAGGGTTCGTCGAGCATGAGCAGGTCGGGGCTGCTCATCAGGGCGCGCCCCACGGCCAGCATCTGCTGTTCGCCGCCGGATAGGGTGCCGCCTTTTTGCCAGAGCCGCTCCCGCAGGCGGGGAAAGAGGCTGTAAACCCATTCCAGATCCCGGGCAATACCGGGTTTGTCATTGCGGGCGTAGGCGCCCAGGCGCAGGTTTTCCTCCACCGTGAGGTGGGGGAGGATGCGCCGGCCTTCAGGGCTGAGGGCGATGCCGGCCCGGACGATTTCTTCGGGGTGGCGTCCCAGGATGGGATTCTTGTTCAGGAGGATGCTGCCGCGGGTATTGCGCGCCAGTCCGGCCACGGCGCGCACGGTGCTGCTTTTGCCGGCGCCGTTGGCTCCGATGAGGGTGACGATCTGTCCCTGGGGGATGATCAGGGAGATCCCCTTTACGGCGTGGATGCCGCCATAGTAAACGTGCAGATCGTTAATCTCAAGCATATTCCGGGTATTCCTCTCCCAGGTAGGCCTCAATGACCTTGGGATCTTTGCGGATGGCCTCCGGCGGGCCGTCGGCGATGCAGATCCCGTATTCCAGCACCCAGATGTTCGAGCATACGCCCATGACCACTTTCATGTCGTGTTCGATGAGCAGGATGGTCAGTCCGAAATCCTGGCGGATGTCCTGGATGAGTTCCATTAGGTCCTGGGTTTCGTAAGGGTTCATGCCGGCGGCGGGCTCGTCCAGGAGTAGGAAGCGCGGCTCGGTGGCCAGGGCGCGGGCGATCTCCAGGCGGCGCTGTTTGCCGTAGGGCAGGGAACCTGCCGCCTCACAGGCTTCGTCGTCCAGCCCCAGGCGTTTTAGCAGCCGCATGGCCGCCTCCCGCATGGCCGCGTATTCCCGCCGGCTGGCGGATAGTTGCAGGCCGGGCATCCACCATTGGCTTTTCTGGCGAACGTGGAAGCCGACCAGGACGTTCTGCAGGGCGCTCAAGGTGGGGAAAAGCCGGATGTTTTGGAAGGTCCGGGCGATGCCCCGCTTGCAGACCAGGTGCGGGGGCAGGCCGGTGATGTCCGCGCCCTGGAAGAGGATTCGTCCCTGGGTGGGTTTGTAGAACCCGCTAATCAGGTTGAAGACCGTGGTCTTTCCGGCGCCGTTGGGGCCGATTAGTCCGGCGATGCAGCCTGTTTTCACGGACAGGTTCAAATTTTTCACGGCGGTCACTCCGCCGAAGCGCATTCCGGCCTTACGCAGTTCCAAGATGAATTCGTTTTCCCCCGGGATAGCGGCCTGTGCGCGAAACGTGGTTTCCGCCTCCTGGATGGAGAAGCTTTTTGCCGGCGGCGGAGGGGCGGAGGTTTTGGCGAAACGGCGCCACAGGCGCAGGGGCGTGTCCCAGGCCAGCTCGCGCATGCCCATGATGCCTTCGCGCCGGAAAATGATGATCAGCATCAGGGCCATGGAGAAGATGACCATGCGCATGCCTGGGATGCCGGGGATCAGGATGAAGCCGAGGTTTATTTCCTCTTCCACGATGCGCAGCCATTCCAGGAGCACGGTGATAATGATGCCGGCGATGACGCTGCCCGTGATCGATCCCAGGCCGCCGGCCACGGCGATCATCAGGATGTTGAAGGTCAGGAGGAAGCTGAACATTTTTGGATCAATGGTGGAGATGAGGCAGGCGGTGAGCGCCCCGCCCACTCCGGCGAAGAAGGCCCCAATGGTGAAGGAAAGGGCCTGCTGGCGGAAGGTGTTGATTCCCATGGTCTTGGCGGCGATCTGGTCGTCGCGGATGGCCTTGAGGACGTTGCCGGAATTGCTGCGCAACAGGCTGACCACAAAATAAAGGGTGAAAAGCAGCCAACCGTAGTTCCACCAGAGAGTGGAAAATTTGGGAATGCCCTTGATGCCTAGGGAACCGTTGGTAATGGGCGTGGCATTGGTGATGAGCACCCGGATGATCTCGGAAAAGCCCAGGGTGGCGATGCCCAGGTAGTCGCCCCCCAGGCGCAGCACGGGCAGGGCGACGATCAACCCGGCCAGGGCCGCGCATATCCCGCCGGCGATGACGGCCGGGAAGAAACCAAGTTCCATATGGGAAAAAGGCCAGATGATTGGTTCCAGGATCCACATGGCCTCTTTGTAGGCCGGGGTGAGAACGCAGAGGGAGCAGACATAGGCCCCGATGGCCATGAACCCGGCATGGCCCAGGGAGAACATGCCGGTGAAGCCGTAAATCAGATTAAGGGACAGGGCCAGGATGATGTTGATGGCAATGAGGTTGAGGATTTGGATTTTGTAGGGGTCCAGAAAGGCCTCGGCTCCGGCCAGGCCGAGCATGAGCAGTCCGCCCGCAGCCAGGAAGAGCGCGGCTTCGTAAGCCGGCCGCGGGCGCTGGGCGGACATCAGATTTTGTCCTCCAGCTTCGCGCCCATGAGCCCGGTGGGTTTGAACAGAAGAATGAGGATGAGGAGGGTGAAGGCGAAAGCGTCGCGGTATCCGGAAAGCTGCGGATAAACGGCGATGATGATGATTTCCATGCCCCCGAGGATCAGCCCGCCGATCATGGCTCCGTGAATGGAGCCGATGCCGCCGAAAACCGCCGCGATAAAGGCCTTTAGGCCTGGGGTAATGCCCATGTAAGGATGGATCTGGGGGTAGCGCAAGGCCCACATTATGCCGGAGGCCGCGGCCAGGGCTGAACCCAGGGCAAAGGTCAGGGCGATGATCTTGTCAACCGAGACCCCCATGAGCCTGGTGGTTTCAATGTCGCGGGAGATGGCCCGCATGGCCAGGCCGGGCTTGGTGCGGTTGATGATGAAGAGCAGGCCGAGCACCAGGACCAGGGTAATGGCCGGAACCACTAGGCTCAGGGGCAGGATGCGCACGCTGCCTTCGGCCAGGAGCATGGGGGTCATCAGCCAGTCCGGCTGTAGCACCGGCCGCGGCAGTCCGGTAAAGAGCACCACGCTCAGGCTTTCAATGAAAAAGGAAATGCCGATGGCGCTGATCAGGGCGGAGATGCGCGGCGCGGCTCGCAGGGGCCGGTAGGCGATGCGGTCCACCACGATGCCGCAGAAGCTGGCGGCGGCGATGGCGGTGACCAGGGCCAGGGGCCATGGCAACTGGAAAGAGGCTGGAGCAAGAAAGGTGAAATAGAGGCCACAGGCCGGGAAAAGCAGCAGCAGCCCCAGGACGGGCGGGGGCGGGCGGCGGCGGAAGCCGCGGACGATGCCGTGAATGACGTAAAAAGCCGCGGCGATGAAAAAGCAGGCCACCCCGGCCGGCATGAAGGCCACGGTGGTGAAAAATACGAA
>WRHT01000048.1 GCA_009783115.1 Desulfovibrionaceae bacterium
CTATATCGCCTCCGACATCACCTCCGAATACTGGCTGAACCGCATCTACACCCCGGCCATCCGCGAGGCGCACGCGGACGGCGACCTGCACATCCACGACCTAAACCTCTTGTCCGTTTATTGCGTGGGCTGGGATCTCGCCGACCTCCTGCGCCAGGGTTTCAAGGGCATAGCCGGCAACGTGGAAAGCGCCCCCCCCCGGCGCCTGCGCACCGCCCTGGGACAACTGGTCAACTTCTTCTACACCTTGCAGGGCGAAGCCGCCGGCGCGCAGGCCGTCTCCAGTTTCGACACCTATCTCGCCCCTTTCATCCGCTACGACAAGCTGGGCTTCGGGGAAGTAAAGCAGACGCTGCAGGAATTCGTCTTCAACATCAACATCCCCACGCGGGTGGGCTTCCAGACTCCCTTTACCAATATTACAATGGATCTGAAGGTTCCGGAGATCATGAAAAATACCCCGGTTATTTTTGGGGGAGAGGACCAGGAAGAGGTTTACGGCGGCTTCCAGGCCGAAATGGACATCCTGAACCAGGCCTTCGCCGAGGTGATGATGGAGGGCGACCGCAAGGGGCGGGTATTCACCTTCCCCATCCCCACCTACAACATCACCAGGAACTTTGACTGGAATAACCCGAACTACGAGCCTGTCTGGAAAATGTCCGGCAAATACGGCATCCCGTACTTCTCCAATTTCGTCAATTCCGATATGTCGCCGGATGACGCCCGTTCCATGTGCTGCCGCCTGCGCCTGGACAACCGGGAGCTACGCAAGAGGGGCGGCGGCCTATTCGGGGCCAATCCGCTCACCGGCTCCATAGGCGTCGTGACCGTCAACCTGCCCCGCCTCGGCTACCAGGCCAAGGACGAACAGGATTTTTTAAGCCGCCTGGACAAGCTCATGGAACTGGCCAAAGAAAGCCTGAACATCAAGCGCAAGGAGCTGGAACGCTTCACCGACGGCGGGCTGTACCCCTACACCACCTTTTACCTGCGCGATGTCAAAGCCCGCACGGGCACCTATTGGGCGAACCACTTTTCCACCATCGGCCTGGTGGGCATGAACGAGGCCTGCCTTAACCTGCTGCGGCAGAATATCGCCTCCGATGAGGGGCAGGCCTTTTCCCTGCGCGTGCTCGCGCACATGCGCAAAAAACTGGAAGCCTTCCAGGAGGAAACCGGGAATTTTTTCAACCTGGAAGCGACCCCGGCCGAAGGAACCTCGTACCGGCTGGCCCTGCTCGACAAGAAACGCTTCCCGGAAATCCTCTTCGCCAACGGCAAGGCCAACGGCATTGCCCCGTACTATACCAATTCCACGCACCTGCCGGTGGACTTCTCATCTGACATCTTTGACGTTCTGGATTTGCAGGACAACCTTCAGAGCAGCTACACCGGCGGTACGGTGCTGCACGGTTTTCTCGGCGAAGAGGTTTCAGACACCGAGGCGGTGCGTAACCTGGTAAAAACCATCACCACGCAATATAAGCTCCCCTATTTCACCCTTACCCCGACCTTCAGCATCTGCTCTGAACACGGCTACCTCAAGGGAGAGCAGGCGGAGTGTCCTGTCTGCCGCGCCCCGGCGGAGGTTTATTCGAGGGTCGTGGGCTACCTCCGGCCGGTGCAACGCTGGAACGACGGCAAACAGGCCGAATACGCGGACCGGACCACCTATCAGGTGGCCGCGAACTGCTGACGCGCCGCTGCCCGGAAAAAACATGCGCATAGGCGGCCTGCAAAAAACCACCCTGCTGGATTTCCCCGGAAAGGTCAGCGCAATTGTCTTTACCCAGGGTTGTAACTTTACCTGCCCATACTGCCATAACTCCGAACTGGCGGCCGGACGGCAGGAGGGACTTTCCCAGGCCGGAGTCATGGCCTTCCTGGAAAAACGCCGCAATGTCCTCAAAGGGGTGGTCATCTCCGGGGGAGAACCCACCCTGCACGAAGGCCTGTCCGGTTTCTGCGCCTCCCTCAAGGATCTCGGCTATGCCGTCAAGCTGGACACCAACGGCAGCAGGCCGGAGGTGCTGCGCGAACTGCTCATGGCTGGCCTTCTGGACTATGTGGCCATGGATGTGAAGGCCGACCCGGAGGATTACCCGGCGGCAATATGTTCGAAAGCAACCGGGGGAAATGTCCGGCGCAGCATGGCTCTGCTTGAGGAATCCGGGGTAAGGCACGAATTCCGTATCCCCTGTGTGGCCCCATTCATAGATACGTACAGCTTTGCGGCGATCCTGGGACATATCCGCAAGGCCACGCTTTTTTTGCAGGCCGTCCGGGCTGAGCGCGTCCTGCAGGCGGATTTTTTCGCGCGCCAAGGCCGGGCCCTGGATAAAAATGAAATGGAGATCCTTTCGCGGACGGCCGCGCAAAAAAATGTGGACTGCCGGCTACGCTGAGCCGGCCGGCGGGGATCAACGTACAGACCGGGCAAAGGCCTGCTCGCGGCGGGCATAGCGCTGCCAGACCTCGTCGTTATTCCCGGCCGGGTTCTGGCGGCCGGAGCCAAGCAGGGCCTGGGCGTCGCTATTCTTGGGCAGGTAATACTCGTAGGCGGCCAAAAGAGCGCCATCGTGCAGGCGCACCACCCTGGTGGAGATAAAAATTTTATCGCGGCTTTCGGAATAGGCCCCTACCAGCACGGCATGGGCATCATAAGAATTGGCCAGGAGGAGCAGGCTGTCGCGGCTGAGCATGAACTCCCCGCCTTTCTTTTCAAAACGCAGCGAGCCCGAGAGGCGGGCTTCCAGCACCTTGAAACCCTGCTGGCTGAGACGCGAGCCGATCTGCTGCGCGCTGAGCCGTCCGAAGGCGGAAGTCTGCTCAAAGTCATCCAGCTCCACCAGGGAAGTGGCCAGGACACCGGCCCCGGATCCCATCCTGGGAAGGAGAATGGCCGCCAGGGCGTCGCCGGCCGTAATATTGGCATTGAGCAAGAAGGACCCGGACGGAGGGTCAACGGCCACGGCGTGTGGCAGAGGATCCGCCAAGGCGCCGGGCGCAAGACGGCCTTCCGCCCCCACGGAGCAAGCGGTGACCATGATGCCCAGCAGGCATAAAAAACCCAGAACGGCCCTTTTTTTCAATTCCGCCCTGTCCATGTCCATAACCACGACTTTAAGCATACAGATCCCCTACTTACGAATAATTCTGACGTTACGCAGACTTTCCGCCAGGGGATCGTGCGCCTGGGGGTCTTTGTACAAATCCAGATCCGCGTCGTTGATATAGCGGACGCTGGCGCAGTGCATAATAAAACGGTTGCGGTGGAACATCCGGGCCTGGACAACGACCTCATGGTTGGATCCCGGCCCGCGCTCGCCATCCGGGGAATAACGGGCAAAACGCGAAGGATCGAAAGGCACGGTCTGCACGGCGTATTCCAGAAGGACGCTCCCCGGCTCCCGGCTATGGGAAACTTGCAGGCCTCTGGATACCAGCTCGGCCCTTAAAAAATTATAAAAAGCCACCGTAAAGGGGCGGTTATTGGGCATGGCCACATAAAGCGGATGCTCCAGCAAATCGTCACGATCCGCATAGGCCTTGTAAACCCTCTCCGCCACATCCACCGCCATGTCCCGCCAATGTTCCGCGGCCTGGGCGGTCAACTGGGCAAAAGCCTGGTGATCTTCGGGCAACGGCACCGGCGATGTCAAAACCAGGCCGCGATCATACGGGCCAGGGGGCGGCTCCGCGGGTTTGCCGGCGCAGGAGGCCGACAGGCAGCAAAGCGCCCCGAGGAGGAATATGCTTAAAAATGTTCGATATAACATGGGCGTCACCTTCATTGCTCATATCGGCCGGGGAACCGAATTCTTGAGGGCAACGCGGGGTTAAATATGTCATTTACTGTACGCCCCGGTCAGGGTATGGGGAAATAAATCATTTGGAGCTTACTTCCATGACCTTTCAAAAGCTGATTCTCAATTTGCAAAATTTTTGGGCCAGCCGGGGCTGCGTCCTTCAGCAGCCCTATGATATCGAATGCGGCGCGGGAACCTTCAACCCGGCCACCTTCCTGCGGGTGATCGGGCCGGAGCCGTGGAACGCCGCCTATGTGGAACCTTCCCGCCGCCCCAAGGACGGGCGTTACGGCGAAAACCCCAACCGCTTGCAGCATTATTTCCAGTTCCAGGTAATCCTCAAGCCTTCGCCGGCGGACGTGCAGGAGCAGTACCTGGAAAGCCTTGCCGCCCTGGGCATCCGGGCTGAAGAACACGACATCCGCTTTGTGGAGGATGACTGGGAATCTCCCACCCTGGGCGCCTGGGGCCTGGGCTGGGAAGTCTGGCTCAACGGCATGGAGGTGACCCAGTTCACCTACTTTCAGCAAATCGGCGGGGTGGATCTCGCCCCTGCCAGCGTGGAACTGACCTACGGCCTGGAACGCCTGTGCATGTACCTGCAGGAAAAGGAATCCGTTTACGACTTGGCCTGGAATGAAGAGGTCAGCTACGGGCAGATCTACCAGCGCAACGAAGTGGAACAATCCCGCTTCAATTTCGCGGCCAGCGACCCGGAACTCCTGCTTCGCCATTTCGCCGATTACGAACGGGAAGCCGCGCGCCTGGCCGATCTCGGCCTGATCATGCCTGCCTATGACTATACCATGAAGAGCTCGCATACCTTCAACCTCCTGGACGCCAGGGGGGCCATTTCCATCACCGAACGGGCCGCCTACATCGGCAGGGTGCGTAAGCTGGCTTCCCTGGTGGCCGGACTTTACGCCGAACAACGAAAAGAACTGGGCTATCCCCTGCTTGGAGGACGCCCCGCTCCGGAAAACGCCTGAAGAGGTCCGCCATGCCTGAAAAAACATCCTCTTTTGTGCTGGAAATCGGAATGGAGGAACTGCCGGCCCGTTTTCTGGAAGGACTGGAACAGGATCTGCGCCAAAAATTCACCTCGGCCTTACAGACCGCCGGACTTGCCCACGGCCGGATGACCGTCAGCTCTTCCCCGCGCCGGGCTTCGGCGTATGTGGAGGAGTTGGCGGCTGAAACCGCGAAAATCGAAAACATCGTCACCGGCCCGCCGCTACGGGCGGCCTTTTCTCCTGACGGCAAACCCTCCAAGGCCGCGGAAGGCTTTGCCCGTAGCCAGGGAGTAACCCTGGAGGAGACCTTCCGGCTGGATACGGATAAAGGCGAATACCTGGCCGCCAAGGTGAAAAGCGGCGGGGAAGCGGCCAGGGAGGTCCTCACCCGCCTCTGCCCGGAGATTATCGCCTCCTTGAGTTTCCCAAAACGCATGCGCTGGGGGAGCGGATCTTTCACCTTCGCCCGCCCCCTGCGCTGGCTGCTGGCCCTGCTGGACCAAGAACTCATTTCTTTCAGGGTGGGAAACGAAAGATCCGGCCGCCTGACCTTCGGGCACCGGGTACACGGTTACGGCCCTTTCAGCCTGGAAGACGCGGCCGGTTATTTCACCCTGTTGCGGGACAAGGCCGGAGTGCTGCCCACAGGCCGGGAACGGACCGAAGCCATCCGGACCGGGGGAGATCGCCTGGCCGGACAGGCCGGCGGCCGCGTGATCTGGAAAGAGAGCCTCCTGGGCGAAGTGGCCGGCCTCGGCGAACACCCGATTCCCCTGCTGGGTTCCTTTGACCCGGCCTTCCTGGAAATTCCCAGGGAAGTGCTGCTCAGCAGCATGGAACACCACCAGAAGAGCTTCGGACTGGAAAACGACGCCGGGGATCTCCTGCCCAACTTTCTGACCGTGCTCAACCTGAACCCCAGGGATGAAAACCTGGTGCGCAAAGGCTGGGAGCGGGTGCTGCGCGCCCGCCTGGAAGACGCGCGCTTTTTCTGGCATGAGGATCTGCGCGAAAACTTTCAGGACTGGCTCGCCCGGCTGGACAAGGTCATCTTCCTGGCCGGCCTGGGCAGTATGGGAGAACGGACGCGGCGGATCAGCCTCCTGGCCGCCTGGATCGCCAGCCGGATAGAAGGAGCGCGGCCGGAGGACGCCGCCAGGGCCGGGCTTTTGTCCAAGGCCGACCTGGTCACGGCCATGGTCGGGGAATTCGACACCCTGCAAGGCATCATGGGGTCCATCTATGCCGCGAAAAAAGGCGAAAACCCGGCGGTCAGCGCGGCCCTGGCCGAGCAGTACCTGCCCGCCGGCCCGGAAAGCCCCTTGCCGGATACCCTGTGCGGGACAGCGGTCGCCTTGGCCGACAAGGCCGATACCTTGGCCGGCTGTTTCAGCCTGGGCATTGTCCCCAGCGGAACCGCCGACCCCTATGCCTTACGCCGGGCCGCCTTGGGCATCGCCAGGATCCTGAACGAAAAAAAACTGCGCCTGGATGTTTCCTCCATCTTCGCCCAGGCCCTAGCCGGGTATCCCGCCGGCATCGGCAAACGAAGCCCGGAGGCTACCCTGGAACAATTGAACGGCTTTTTCGCCCAACGCCTGAAAAATTACTTCACCGGCCAGGGGGCGGAAACCCTGCTGGTGGAATCGGTCATCTCCGCCGGCTGCCTCGATGTCTGGGGGGCATCCGCCCGCCTGGACGCCCTGCGGCGCTTCAGTTCCGCGCCCGGTTTCAGCGAGGCGGTTCTGACCTTCAAACGCCCGGCCAATATCCTGCGCAAACAGGACAAACTTGCCAAAACCGGCCCGGACTATGACCCGGATCTTTTGCGTGAACCGGCGGAACAGGCCCTGGCCCTGGTTCTGGAGCAGACCCGCCCGGACTTCGAGCGCCTCCTGGCCGCCGATGCCTTTGAGGAGCTCTTTGCGCGTCTGCCGGTCTTGAAACCGGCGGTGGACACATTTTTCAACGAGGTCATGGTCATGTGCGAGGACGAAAACCTGCGCGGCAACCGCCTGCGCCTCCTGCGCTCCCTGGTGGACCTCCTGGGCCGGCTCACCGACTTTGAAGCCCTGCAGGTCTGAGGAGGACAAAAGGGCATGTCCAGATTTCTCTCCGCCATCTGCCTGATCCTGGCCGTCCTGGCGGCAGCCTGCGCCGATCCGGCCACGGAGACGCCGGAGACCGGCTACGCCCAGGAAGCGCGAAAGCTTTACGACCGGGCCAGAGTCCTCTGGAATCTGGAAGAAAAATGCTCAAACCCGGAACTGGCCCTGGAATACCTGGACGCGGCCATCAGCCTGCAACCGGACTATGCCGAAGCCTACCTGCGCCGCGGCATGGCCGCGGCCGAGCTGCGCGATTGGGAAGAGGCCTTCGCGGACAGCAGCCGGGGCATCCGCCTTAAACCGGCGGCGGATCATTACGCCTCCCGCGCCCTTATCTTCATGCGCCAGGGCAATTACCTGGGGGCGCGCAAGGATCTGGAACGCGCCCTGCGCCTGGACAAGAACAACGCCAGGGCCAAAGATTTCCTGCGCCGCCTGGATAAGCTGGAAGCGGATGAACACGCCCGATCCCCGATCTGATCCCACTCCGGAGGCCACATGCCCGCCCGTAAAAAGTTAATCCCGCCCGTCCTGCTCCTTCTCCTGGTCCTGCCGGCCGTTCTGCCCCCGCTATCCGGCTGTGACGACGCCCCTCCGGCGGAGATGGTCAGCCTGGCCGCCTACCTGGACGGACAGGTGCGGACAGTAGCCGCGCCCTTTGCCGGTGAACTCATCTTTACGGCCAAGGTTGGGGAAAATGTGGCTTCCGGCGGGGAACTCCTGCGCGTCAACGCCCTGCGCCTGGTCTCCACCCTGGAAGAGACCCAAAAGAAGTATAGCGAACTTTACCACAACATGCCCGAAGGTCACCGCCGGCTGCTGGAGGCCTATGCGCGCCTGCTGGAAGAAGATCCGGAGGGAGGAGAAACCCGCCGCCTTTTCCTGGAGGCGGAAAAAAATGAGGCGGCCTTGCGGCTGGACCTGGAAGAGGCAAGCGGACGGCAGGCCGCTGTGAGTTTGCGCGCGCGCCGCCTGGAAATAAAAAAGAACCGCTCCGCCCAGGAAAACCAGCGTCTTGCCGCCTTGAGAGCGGAAGAAACCTTGGGAGCGGAACGGCTCAAGGAGGCGCAAGAGCGGTACAGCCAGACCTCCCTCCTCCGGGCGGATTTGAAAAAACGCCTGGACAGGCAGGAGGCGATCCTCCGCGCCCTGAACAGCGCGCCGCCCCAGCTCCAGGAAAAACTGTCCGTAATGAACCAGTTGTCTCTACAGATCCTGGACCTGGAAAAAAACCTGGAACTTGCCGGAGTGGCCGCGCCGGAGGAAGGCCTGGTGATTTTCCGGTTGAAACGGGTAGGGGAGCGGATCAATGCCGGGGAAAACGCGCTTTGCTACCTGGCCGGAACGGGGAGTGAACTAAGCCTGACAGCCCTTTTCGCCCCGGCCCTGGCCAAGGAGATCCGCTCCGGCAGCCCCTGCGTGGCGGAGATTGGCGGCCTCCGTCTGCCTGGCCTGGTCAGCGCCCCGCTGCCTTACGTCCGGCAAGGCCGGGATACGCCCGTGCCCTTCCGCGTCGTTCTGGATGCGGCCCGGCTGGAAGAGCTGGGCGGCCTGGACCCGGAGCTGGAAATACGGGTGCGAGTGGAAAATATCCGTAACAGCCGATAGACGATCCTCCCCGGAACAGATACGGCAACTTGACAAGGCCGCTTTTTGAGATGTATTCCCGCTGAACCACACGCGAATCAGGAGGCTCATGCCTAACAAACATTCACGCCGCCGCATAGGATTAACCATTACATGCCAGGCCGGCCCGGAAGACGCGCACCAGAAAAAAAACGCCCCCCATGTTTCTAAAAGGGGGGGGGACAAACCCACAA
>WRHT01000049.1 GCA_009783115.1 Desulfovibrionaceae bacterium
CATGCAGGGTAATCAGCCTTTGCAGGCTTGGGTATTGGAAGAACGGGAGGCGCAGCTGCGTCTCTACACGGTGCATAAGCGGGAACTTAAGCTGTCCGCTTCCCGCCTTTTGCCCTGGTCCGGCCCGGTGTATGCCCAGATGAGCAGCCGGGCGGATATGCAATCCAGGCTGGAAGAGCACCGGGGCAGGCGCAACGAGCTTGCTGCCGGGGTGGATGTGCAGGCCCTGTGGGAACTGGTGCAGGGCGAAGAAGCCAGGGGCGAGGCGTTTTGGCTGGCCGGTTTTCTCTGGCCGGATCCGGACGCGGACCAGGTGGCCGCCTTGGGACAGGCCTTGTTGGCCCGCAAGACCCATTTTAAGTTTTCTCCGCCGTTTTTTGATATTTTCACCGCTTTGCAGGTGGAGCAGCGCTTGGAGAGGCAGGCCAGGGAGGAGCGGCAACAGGGGCTGCTGCGGGCCGGGGCGGAATTTTTCCGCAAGCTGCATGAGGCCGCGGGGAAGAAGCTTACGCTTGCCGCCGAGGATCTTCCGTCTCCCGAAATGGCGGAGGATTTGCGGAATTTGCTGCTCTCCAGGATCGCCGACCCGGAGGCCCATGACCCGGATAATCTCTGGAAGATGCTGGTCAAGGGGCTGGGCGAGAGACGCGCCCAGACTCCATCCGCCGCGGAGGATGATCCGCATCTGCCCCTGCGCTTGGCCGTAAGCTGGGGGATACTGCCCGAACACCATAACTATATGTTGGATCAGGCGGGCTATGCCGTGGGAGAGGATTGGGCCGATGCCGAAAGCCTCAGCCGTCTGCGCCGGGAAACAGGGGATCGTCTGGCGTTTTTGCCTGAAACTCCGGAAGATCTGGTCAGCATTGACCCGGCCAGCACCCGGGACTGGGATGACGCCTTGGGAGTGAGTGCTGGAGACGGGCATTACACTTTGACCATCGCCATTGCCTGCCCCGCCTTGGCCTGGCCCTTTGGAAGCGCCCTGGATAAGTCCGTGCTGCGCCGCGCCTCCAGCCTGTACCTGCCGGAAGGCGACTTGTGCATGCTGCCGGAGGCGATCTGCCGGGATCTTTTCAGCCTGGAAGCGGGGGAGGATCGCCCGGCCCTGCTTTTACGCCTACGCATAGACGAGCGGATGAATATCCTGGATTTTGCGCCCGTCCTTTCCAGGATTCGTCTACGTTCCAATATCGCTCTGGCCGGGAGTGAGGCGGTTTTGGCGGATGAAGCAGCGGCTGGAGAAAACGGAGAGGCCGGGCTAAAGACCCTGTACCGCCTGGCCCTGATCCTGCGGAAGAAGCGCCTGAGCAACGGGGCCATTATCACGGAGCGGGAGGACCAGGAGATCAGCCTGGAAAGGGACGGTCAGGGAGGCGTCGCGGTGCGGATTTCTCCAGGGCTGGATTATGGACGCAGCCACGCCCTGGTGGGCGAGTTTATGATCCTGTATAACGCGCTTCTCGCCGAATGGGGGCGTGAGCGTGGCATCCCCCTGATCTATCGGGTGCAAACCGTCTCCTCCGGGGAGCACTCCGGGGTGTGGAGCACGCCCTTGGAGATCAGCCGCGCCCTACAGGGGCTGCCGCCAGCCAAACTCTCCGTGGAACCGAGGCCGCATGCCGGCGTAGGGTTGCCCCTCTACTCCTCTTTCACCTCCCCTCTGCGCCGCTATCTGGATCTCCTGAATCAGGGGCAGATTGTCCACTATCTTACTGAAGGCCGCCCGCGCCTGATACGGGAGGAATTGTCCGCCCTGCTGCCTCTGGTAGGCAGCCGTCTGGAGAGCGTAAATCAAATCCAGCGTTTTCGCACCCGCTATTGGAAACTGGTTTACCTGCAACAGGAGCAAAAACGCCGGGGCGGGCAGATCTACTGGCCGGCCTCAATTATTGACGAAATCGGCAACCAGGTGGGTATTCACCTGGATTTGCCGGACTTATACCTGCGCGGCCAGCGCGCCCTTTTCGGCGAACGCGTCCAGCCAGGCGCCCGTATAAGGGTCCGCCTGGGTAAAATAAGCCTGTTGCGCAATGATTTGCAGATTATGGAAGTGACGGAAGAATGAGTTTTGTGAAAAAATTCTTGTCTAGTCCAATAAATAGGTTATATCCGAGGTAAATTTTAGACTCTCGGGTTGCGTCTGTTTTTCAGGGGGATTTCATGCGCGGGGTGGTTTTTAGCTGTGTGGGCGATTTTTCCTGCTCCAGGGAAGAAATGCGTGAAGAACTGATGAGTTTCGTCGCCGGCCTGGAGTTGGCCATCTATGCCGATGCGATTTCGAATTCCCATAGTGATGGAAATATCCTGGAGGCCGGAGTTTTTTTTGTGTCTTCGCCGCCCCGTTTTCGGCTGCTGGAAAACCGCCTGCTTCTGGAGGTGGATAGTTCCATGACCGGTCCGGGCTATCATGTGGCAATGCTCAATTTTATGGAAAGTTTGGAGGAAGGCACCTCCCTGCGCTGGGATCGCGGCACGCTGCGGGATGACACCGGCTATTACGAACACCGCGACTTCAAGCGGCTGCAAAATTTCATGAGGGACTGGCTGCTGGAATACAGCCGGGAACTGCTTTCGAGTCCCCTGGAGAGGGATCAGCTTGTGCGCGTCAACCTGACCATGCCTTACACCATGCGGCCCCGTGGTTATGGCGGGAAGATCTGCCACTCCATCGGCTGCTTTGACCGGGATTTCTTTACCGCTTTATGCGAGATGGAGGAAAAGGATCTTGTCTGCCGCGCCTTTTTCATCTGGTGGGAAGAGGGGCTCAACCCGGAGTTTTATCTGAAGTGCGCTTTGAACCTGATCTGGTGCCATATCAACTGGCTGCCTCCGGAACTGGATCGGGAGATGGCGAAATACTCGCTGGCCCTGAAGTCTCTGGATCTGGCTTGGCAAGGCTGTCAGGATATGGATTTTCCGGTTCCGGAATGGATTGAAATAGCGGAGCTGACCCATAACAAAGAGCTGGCAGGCGAACTGTTGCGCCGTTTCCCCACCGGGGCAAGCCAGCCGCCGGCCAAGGGGTTTCGCCGCCACGACCTTTTGCATACCTTGGGGGAGAATAACTGGCGCATCGCCCTGCCGGGCAGAATGCACAGGATTTTTAATGAAGAGGGCACCCTGTTCTGGGATGACCGGCGGCGTTCCATCAGCATATCCACCTCCCACAGCCTGGGTGCGGACGGTCGCCCCCTTCCCGCCGCGACGCTGCTGGAAAACAGCTTGGGCGGGCTTCCGGCGGAAAGGCGCGATCTTCC
This sequence comes from Desulfovibrionaceae bacterium, assembly GCA_009783115.1. The sequence continues at coordinate 3,261 of WRHT01000049.1, forward strand.
TCTTGCCCCGGAAGTGCCGGCCTATATCCTGCATGAAGAGGGGGAGAGCTGCTCCACCACCCTCTTTGCCGCCCAGTCCGGACACTTGGTGGTAGTTGACGTAAAATACCCGGCAAGCTCCCAAAGGGCTTGGGCCACGGCCCTGTGTGACACCCTGACGGCGATATGAAGCGAGGCTCTCTTGGGCGGGCTTACGCCTTTTTGCCCACGGCAAAGGCGTAAACGTATATGCCGGCGGCATTAAGGCGCGCGTCCAGGCCGATCATCGTCACCAGGGAATCTGGGGTAAATTTTACTGGTTTGCCGGTAAACCCGACGAAATATAATGCTCCCCCCAGCGGGATCCATAGCGCGTCAGGGAAATAGCGCAGCAAGGCCTCTTTGATCCTGCCTGAATCAGCCGCTTCCGTGGGGTCTATTTTTTCGAGCTCTTTCGCGTCCGTCTTGCATGTCGGCGGCACGCCGAAATAGCTCACCATCTCATTACACATGCCCAATAATTCTTCATCCCATTGAAAACGGCTCGGCCCGACAAAATCATTCACCACCAGGACGCCGCCGCGCTTAAGGCGCCGTTTGCTCCAGGAAAGCGCGGCGTGGGCGTCCATCATATGATGCAAGGCGTTATCCCAATATACCATGTCGAACTTGCCGCGTTCGTCCCGAAAGGCGTCCGCGCGGACAAGGCGCAGCGCATCCGCGACCCCGGCTTTTTCCGCGCTTGCGCGCGTCTTGTTGAGAGCTTCTTGGGAAATATCATATAAAGTAAAGTGCTTGACGAGTCCGTTTTGCAATAAGGAAATTTCCTTGTTGCCGGCCCCGCACCCGACGGAAACAGCGCGTTCAAAGGGTATATCCCGGGCGCAATGCTTTTTTATGCCCAGCACGGGCAAGTCCGCCACGCGCTCGCAAGCTTCGCCGCAGATCAATTTCGCCAGATAATTTGCAATCGCCGGTTCGCTCCACCAGCTCCACAAGGGTGAGGCCTGCTTTTTACCATGATCCGCGTCCCATTTGGCCGCGGCGACGGCGAGGTCTTTATCCAGGCCCGAGGATCGTCCGTACAGGGCGTCAGTTTCTTCACCGGTCATTTCTTTTCCTTCGCCATTTCCATTATCAGCATATGCGCTTTTTCTTCCGGTTCTACCAGGATGTTTTCCTCCACAATTTCCAGAGCGTCCCGTGTGTATGTCGAAATACCGTTGATGATCGCCTTATCTTCGATCATGACCAAGTATGCCTGGCGTCCCGGTAGGACCGGAAACGCCAAGGGATGTCCCGATTTTGCCACGGCAGCGTAAACATTGATGTCCGCATGGATTTTGATCGGCGCCGATGACTGGTTGTTGCCGATGTTGGCGGCGATGGGCAGCCATCTGTTTTCCCTGTCCGCAAAGGCAAAGCGGAAGTCGCCGTAATTGGGGGCAATCCCTTTCATGTCCGGCAGAATCCAAATTTGCAGGAATCGCAGCATGTCTTTGCCCAGGTTATGCTCGCTGTGCGCCACGCCTGTGCCGGCGCTCATATACTGCACCTCCCCTCGCGTCAGGGTGTGTCGATTTCCAATACTGTCCGCGTGGGTCAGTTCCCCCGTGATAACATAGGAAATGATCTCCATATTCTCATGAGAATGGGTATCGAAGCCGGCGTCCGGCTTCACCATGTCGTCGTTGAGCACGCGCAGAACGCCAAACCGCATATTCGAGGGATTGTGATAGTCGGCAAAGGAAAAATGGAAATGGCTGTCCAGCCAGCTATGTACGCCACGCCCCATTTGCTTGCTGTCGATATGTCGGATCATACTTTATACACCCCTGCACAGGTTGATTATTGTTCCGCTGAAAATTCGTCGATATGCTTTCATAGCACGTGGAACCATGCCGCGTCACGCTTGGCCGGGTAACGGAGCGGTTTCATCCGGCGCGGTGCATGGCGCTGATTGCGCGGTGGTCAGCTCGGCAATTTGTTGGCGGGCGGCGGCAAGTTCAGCCTCAAGATCCTTAATACGCTGTCTGTCAAATGGCGGCTGTGAAACAAGGGCAGCATCGGCTTTTATCTGCTCTGAGCGCCACTCAGGGGCTCTTTCTTCGCTATCAAGGGCTTTCAGTGCGGCATTTAGCCTATCTGTGACAGATGATTCCTTGGGGGGCGCAATTATCTCAGGGTGTTCACGCTCTATAGCTTGTACGTCTCCCATATCGAAAATTGTTGAATCCAGTTCTATTCCAAAAGACCCATAAGCAGTAACGAATTCTGCGAATGCAGACAGCCCACCATCAGGCCGCCTCCGTGTTTCCTTGAGCTCCCATCTTTGGAGGCGTGGTGAGTCGTCATCCTTGTTATATGTAAAGGATTCTATAAGGTTTATTTGGCAACCCCAGCGCTTTCGTAGATCGCTTGCAGAGATAAAATCTTTTAGAATATACATCCCCAACCCCTCTCCGTTGTCCTCTTATTTCCCCGCCCCGGCCTCCAGAGGTAGAGGCTTTTCGCCCGGGTTAATTACGCCAAGGCTAGAGGCGGGAAATTTGGTCAGCCCTTGCTCTCTCTCAGACCATCCAAATAGTCTGCTTATTCAGATAAAAAATTATTTTATATTAGCGAAGTATGTACAAATAAACCGATCTAAACCCCCAAAACAGCCCCCTATTTTTTAAGGATGCAGAAAGAAGTCGTGGGACAGAGTGAGACAAAGCAGGAAAGAGAACAAGCAAAGGGAGGGGCATTGTGCCGCCCCCTTCTCTCATAGCGATTTCCGACTGTAACCACTTATCGAAATCATACCCTCGGCTTTAGCAGCCTGGATATTTCTGCCAGATTCGTTCACTAAGTTCCGTATGTTCCCTGTATAAACCTATCTCCCAGTCCCGCCATGCATAGAGGTCTTCCGCAATCTCGGTAATGACCCCGCGCAATTCCAAAGGTTCAAGCCATGCGACTGGTATGCTCTTTACACCGTATATGGCACCCAACAGGTTTCCAGTGATAGAGCCTGTGGAATCGGAATCGCCATCATGATTCACCGCCAGTATCACGCCTTCCCTGAAATTACATGCGACCAGGGCACAATAGATGGAAATAGCTAGCGCTTCCTCAGCGACCCAGCCCTGGCCCAATTTGGCAATAGCTTCATGCTGAGGCATGGATGAAGCGGCAAGCGCTTCGGCCATCTCAATGGCGTGTAACGTTTCCTTATGGGCATCCTTCTTCCGGCAAACAGCCTTTGTCCCTTCATCATAACGAGCGCTCAAGCTATTATCCGTCGTCACCTTTTGGAGCAGAGCCTTCGCTACGGCCAAGGCGTTCTGTAAAGACGTTCCGTCCACGAGCGCCAGTACAAGCACCGCCAGCACACCTCCGGTTAGTGCGCCGGTCGGATGCCCGTGGGTGTAGGCTGCAAGCTCCGTGCCCAGTAGAAAGGCCTCGGTAGCACTCCGCCATCCTTCCTGCTTGCGCCATGTCATCAGTCCCGCAGGAGCCATGCGCATAACGCCGCCACACCCTTTGCTGTCGTTGCAGGCAGGGTCACCAAAGGATTTCATGGCCTTCAAAGCTGACAAACAAGTGTTGCCCGGAGCGCGGCGGTTGTGCAATGCTCGTTGCTGAAAAAGCCAACCGTCGCCCATCTCGTGGTCTTGCTTGGCCGGGCGTTCTCCTTGTGTCAGCAGCCAACGCAGGTATGCGCTGGACACTACTGAGGGCGGGTGGCACATCCCCCTAAAACAGAACCGTACATGTGCCCGAAGCAAACCTTCGGCGGTAAAGAGGGTCATTTGCGTGTCGTCGGTGATGGTTCCCAGACCGCCGTAAGCAGGAGCATATTCTGTAATACCGTTAGGGCCGAAGGTGCTGAGTATTTCGGAACGCCGCATGAATTCAACCGGCGCGCCTAGAGCATCACCTACTGCGCCGCCCAACAGGCAACCTAAAAATCGTCCTTTTACGGTACGCTTTTGCTGGCGTTTGCTATGCCATAAAGGTAAATCTGACATTTTTAATTTTCTTCTATTTTAACCCCAGTATAGTCCTCATATGCCCTTTTTAGCAGATCAACAATAATGCCTTTACTGTCTTTTAAATCTTCCTCTTTTAGTCTAAACTGATATTGATTATACCGCTTGTTATATGACAATGCATCTAAATCAGAATTATTTATAATTTCATCAATGTCTTCAGCCTTTTTTAATTTTACACTTAGCTTTAACATTGATTTTTTTGGCCTAAAGGATACGAAATTTTTTGTAGTTCCATTTTGCACTAAGCCAATATAATATCTGTTATATTTTAATGTAAACCCATTAACAAATTCCTCAATATAGTCTAGCAATTTATCAGCAATTTTTACTGTGTCCTTTGTGGCGCGACTTTCCCAATATGCCCTATCGACAGTTTCACCAACCTCTTCTTCCTCATCAGGTGTAATTAAACCCAAAACAGTAGTAAAATCTAACCCTAAGTCGTTTTGGTATTTTATTGCTTTCAATTGTATTGCAATAATCGGTATGCTACCATTAAATAATGAAATAACATTAAAAAATCTATTTGTTATGTCTTCTGCAATGATAACTGCAACATAATTATAATTTTGATTTCTTTTTCTTTCGTTATCCCAATATTCTATTGTCCTGATGATATGCGTTTCATCAGTTTTTCCTAGTTGTAATTCAACGGTATATCTTGTGTTGCTGTCATCATCTTGCAGGAGGAGGTCTACCCGGCCACCGGACTGCTGTATTTTTTCCGACTGTCTTACGGATAAATCTCCCAATCCTAAAATACTAGGATCGGTTTCTATTTTTTGTTGCACCCATTTTTCGTTAATCTCTGGATGATTTTTTAGCGAAACGGTCTCAAACTTGATATAATTTTCCATGAGCAAAACACCCCGTACTTTTGTATCTGCCGTGCACACAGACGCTCCTACCGTCTGGTCCAATTCGCCTGATAATATTCCAAAATCGCCTGAAGAACAAGGAGCATCCATCCGTCTTTCCTCTGGAGCCTGTGTCGTGAATGATACCATGACTTATAGCCTTTTGGGGGCGGTCGATCGGGACGGTCGCCCACGTTTCACGAAGTGAAACATAGTGGGCTATATTTTTGCCTTTCGCAAAGACGGAGAGCGTACCATCAACAGCCCATGACCATGACGCGACCGGCGTGATTTTTGCCCCGCAGGGCGCACGAAGTTTCTTTAGAAACTTCGTGCGCCCTCATACCCCTGAAACTTACCCCAAATTTGTCCCGGTTGTCAACGAACTTTGATGAACTTGCTTGAACAAGCAATCTCTGAAAATCAAAGCCCGCTGAGGTTTTTGTGAACTTCAGCGGACTTTGTTGGAAGGCTTGGTGGCGGAGCAGAGGG
>WRHT01000050.1 GCA_009783115.1 Desulfovibrionaceae bacterium
GAGATGTCCGCGGCTTATTCCCAGGCGGATTTGGTCGTCTGCCGGGCAGGGGCCAGCACCCTCGCCGAACTGGCCGCGGCAGGACTGCCGGCCATCCTCATTCCTCTGCCTTCGGCCGCGCACAACCATCAGGCGCATAACGCCGAACAGGTGCAAAAACAGGGCGCGGCCAGGCTGCTGGAACAAAAGGATCTGCAAAAGGGCAGGCTCAGCAGGCTGATCGCGGATCTGCTGCAAGACAAGGCCACCCTGCGGGCCATGTCCCAAGCCTCTTTTAAGCTGGCCAATCCGGAAGCGGCGTCCAGGCTGGCCGATGAAACGGAAAAACTCCTTGCTGAAGCAAAAGGCGGACAGGGTGCATAAAGTCAAGCGCGTTCATATGGTGGGCATAGGCGGGGCCGGCATGTGCGGCATTGCCGAGGTCCTGCACAATATGGGGTTCGCGGTCAGCGGCTCGGATCTGAAAGAGAGCGCCAGTATCCGTCACCTGGGTGATCTGGGCGTCAACATCCATCTGGGCCATGCGGCGAAAAACGTGTCGGATCCGCATGTGCTGGTGAAATCCACCGCCATCCCGGACGACAACCTGGAGGTGATCGAAGCCCGCGCCAAAGGCATTCCGGTCATTCCCAGGGCGGAAATGCTGGCGGAGATCAGCCGTCTGCGCAGCAGCATCTTCATCGGCGGCACTCACGGAAAGACGACTACCACCGCCATCACCGCCACCATTATGGAAGAAGCCGGTCTGGACCCCACGGTGATCATCGGGGGCAGGTTCAATGCCTACGGAACCAATGCCAGGCTGGGAGCCGGCGATTACCTGGTGGCCGAGGCCGACGAGTCTGACGGATCCTTTCTCTGTCTTTTTCCAATCATGAACGTGATCACCAACATTGATGCCGATCATCTGGATTTCTACGGCGATCAGGAACACATCGACCAGGCATTCGTGGATTTCATGAACAAAGTCCCCTTTTACGGACTTAACGTGATCTGCGGGGATGATCCCGGCCTGCGCCGGGTGTTGTCCAGGATAAAACGCCCGGCGCTGACCTACGGTTTCAGCCCGGAAAACGATTTGGCGGCCGAAGTCATCAGCGCCGGGCCGGCAAGCCGTTTCCGGGCGCGCCTTAAAAACGCGTCTCTCGGCGAATTCAGCCTGCCCCAGCCGGGCAGGCATAATATTCTGAATGCCCTCGGAGCCATCGGCGTAAGCCTTCAGGTGGATATTCCGGCGGAAACCTGCCGCCGGGCTTTGAACCGTTTCAAAGGGGTGGGGCGGCGTTTTGAACTCAAGGGAGAACGGGAAGGGATCATCCTGGTGGATGACTACGCCCACCACCCCAACGAGATTCGGGCTACCCTGGAAACAGCCAGACTGGCTTACCCTGACCGCCGGCTGGTGGCGGCCTTCCAGCCGCATCGCTTCACCCGCACCAAGGACCAGTTTGGAGAATTTTGCCAAACCCTTTCCAAGGTGGATTTGCTGCTGCTCACGGAGATCTATGCGGCCTCGGAGACGCCCATTCCGGGAGTCACCGGCCAGGGGCTGGCCCAGGGGGTCATGCAAGTCTCGGCCACCCCGGCGCATTTTTTTCGGACTCTGGAGGAAATGTCCGCCGGACTAGCGGATATTCTGCAACCAAAAGACCTTTTACTGACCATGGGCGCTGGGAATATCTGGACCGTCGGGCAGCGCTGGCTGGAAGGAAAGTAATATGGCCATAAAACGCTCCAGCCTGCATGTAGTTCCGGCCCCATCCCTGGCCGAACTTACCAGCATACGCCTGGGCGGGGAGGCCCTGGCCAGGGTCAGGCTGGAAAATGAAGCCGGATTTGCGGCGTTGCCGCAAACCCTGCGCAAGCTGGGAGGTAGTCCAGCGGTTCTGGGCCAAGGCAGCAACATCCTGGCCGGGGAAGGCAAGCTGCCCCTGGTGTTGCTGGAACTGGACAAATCTTTCGGTAAACGGGAGATACGCCTGCTGGAGGACGGCCCGGACGAGGCTCTGGTGGAAGTTCCGGCCTCCATGCCTCTGTCCTTTTTTCTTAACGGCCTGGCTGGCATGGGTCTGGGCGGATTGGACGGCCTGGCCGGGATCCCCGGACAGGTGGGCGGGGCCGTGGCCATGAACGCCGGTTCCTTCGGACAGGAAATCAAAGACCACTTGTGCGGCCTCCGCCTCTTTTCGCCGTCCCTGGGTATAATCGCCCTGGAAGCTGAAGAGCTGGAGACAGGGTATCGGCGTCTGGGCATTCCCGCCCTGGAACGGATGGCGGATGGAGAAAACTGGTTTGTCATCCTCAGCGCGCGTTTCCGGTGTCCCAAACAGAAACCTGAAGAAATCCGCGCCCGGATGCGCGCCTGCCTGGAACAAAAACGCCGCGTCCAGCCGCTGGATCTGCCCAGCGCAGGCTGCGTGTTCAAAAATCCCCCCCAGGCCCCGGCCGGCAAACTCCTGGAAGAATGCGGATTCAAGGGACGAATCTTGGGAGGAATGGCCTTTTCCTCTCTACATGCCAATTTCCTGGTTAACACCGGAAAGGGTAAATCCTCCGAAGCCCTGAAACTGATTGAAGAAGCCAGGGAGGCGGTTTTGGCCGCCAGGGGGGTGCTGATGGAACTGGAGGTGCGCTTATGGGTTTGAATTTCTTTGCCCGTCATGAACCGGCCGTTCCCAAGGCGATCGCCGGCAGGGATTTTTATCCCTCCAGGCGGCTACGGCAAAGCCTGCATGACGCCGACCTCAGAAAAAAGGAACGTTCCACGGCGCGCAAAATCTGGAAAAAGGCCAAAACGGTCCTGCGTTGGGGCGCCGGCCTGGCCTTGGGACTGGTTTGCCTGCTGGGCATAACGCTGGCCCTGGTCACGGCGCACCGTCAGCTTACCAGTCCAGGATATTTCGCATTGCAGGAAATCCTGGTGGAAGGCAGCCATTACCTGGACAAGGACGAAATCCCCTCGATGCTGGGCCTGGTTCCGGGACAGAATATCCTGGCCTTGTCCATCCGCCGGATGGAACAAATTCTGGAGCGCAATCCCTGGGTCAGGGAATGGTCCATCCGCAGGGACGCCGCCAAAGGCTCACTGCACATCCGGATCCGGGAAGCGGAGCCTCTTTACTGGGTACGCGACAAGGAAGGCAGGCTTTATTATTCGGATGAGCATGGCCGGAGCATCGCCCCGGTGGAGGCGGCGCATTATTCCATCCTTCCCCTGCTGGAAGTGGATCCGGGAGCCGGAGACCTGTCCGCCCGTCTGCCGGGGCTGGTCAATGCCTTCTCCGGATTGAATTTTCCCCTGAACATTTCCGGCGTCAAGATGATCCGGCTGACCGAGGCCAGGACCATGGAATTGACCACCAGGGAAAACCGCCGCCTGATTATCGGCCTGGAGAACTGGGAAAGCAATCTTATGCGTATGCTCCGGGTGATGGAGGATCTTGCGCGCAACGGAGAACTAAAACGCATGTCGGAAATCAGGGTCTACGGAAAAGATATCTGGGTTCGCCTAGGCGATGACCCCCAACAACTGACCGGAACCTGGAACGGCCGCGGCAACAGGGCCTGAGGCAAACTGGAGAAATACATGGCTCAATTCAACCACATCATTACCGGACTGGATATAGGCACCACTAAAGTTTCCGTGGTGGTGGGACAAGAAGGTCCGAGCGGCGCGCTGGAGATACTGGGCACGGGATCGGCCAAATCCCACGGGCTCAAGGAAGGCGAAATAAAAGACATCGACAAGACCGCCGGCGCCATCCAGGATGCCCTGCACCAGGCCGAGCAGATGAGCAACCAGAAAATACGCAGGGTTTACGTGGGCATCGCCGGCGCTCATATCCGCGGGATGAACAGTAGCGGTTCCGTTAAAATCCAGACCGGGACGGTTTCCAGCCAGGATCAGGCCCAGGTCCTGGAAAAGGCCAGGGACGTGGAAATTCCGCCTGGACAAAAAATAATTCATTCCCTGCCCCAGGAATATATCATCGACGACCAGTATGACATTTCCAATCCCCTGGACATGATGGGGACCCGGCTTACGGCCAACGTGCACATCATCACCGCCAGGGAGGCCAGCGTGCAGAATATCCGCAGCGCCTGCGCCAAATGCGGCCTGGAGGTCGAGGAAATCGTCCTGGAATCCCTGGCCTCGGCCCATGCCGTGCTCAGCCCGGAAGAGCGCCAGCGCGGGGTGGTGCTCATTGATATCGGCGGCGGAACCTCGGACATATTGATCTTTGAGGACGAGGCCGTAAAATACACGGGCGAAATTCCTTTGGGCGGCGAATACCTGACCAACATCATCGCCCAGGATACGCGCACCAGCAAGGATGTGGCCGAATTCATCAAGATGCGCTACGGCTGCGCCCTGGCCTCCATGATTACCGACGGCACGGAGATTGAAGTGCCGGAAGTGCTCCAGGGGCTTCTCCCTCACCGGTTGAAAATTCAGGACCTCGCCCTGCTATGCGAAAAGGCCATGGAAAAGATTTTCGGGCAGATTGCCGAGCACCTCAAGTCCTCCGGGGTAATCCAGTGGATGCCGGGCGCGGGCAATTCCTCCGGTTACGCCCTATACAACGGAACCGTGCTCACCGGAGGCGCTTCGCAACTGGCGGCTTGCCATGAACTGGCGGCGGACATCCTGGGCATGCCCGCCAGGGTGGCCTGCCCGGTCAATATCGGCGGGCTGGCCGACATGGTCAAAAGCCCCGAATACTCCACCGCCGTCGGGCTGGTGCGCTACGGGCTGGACCAGGAGATCCGGCGGAGCGGCGGCGTGGGACGCAAAAAGAAAAATCCCGGACCTTCCGTCGCTCCCGCGCCGGATTCCGGGGTCCAAGGATTTCTGAGGCGGATGATCAGGGATTTGGGCCAATGGTGGCACGACATTAAATAAATCTAAAGGAGAACTGGTATGGTTTATATGGAACTTGAATCAACGGTCGAGAACCAGATGCTGCCCAAAATCGTTACTGTCGGCGTAGGCGGCGGCGGAAGCAACGCGGTCAATCACATGGCCCGATCCCGGTTGGGGGGAGTCAATTTTATCGTGGCCAATACCGACATGCAGGTCCTGGCCATTTCGGACGTGCAGAACCAAATCCAGCTTGGCGGCAAAAAAACCGCCGGTCTGGGCGCGGGACAAAGGCCGGAAGTGGGTTTTGAAGCGGCCCAAGAAAGCAAGACCCTTATCCAGGAAGCCATGGGCGAACCCAACCTGGTTTTTATCTCCGCAGGCATGGGGGGAGGCACGGGTACCGGGGCCGCGCCGGTCATCGCCGAAATCGCCAGGGATCTCAACGCCCTGACCGTGGGCGTGGTCACCAAGCCTTTTCCTTTTGAAGGGAAGAAACGCGCGCGTATTGCCGAGGAAGGCATAGAAAAACTGCGCGAGCAGGTGCACAGCCTGATCGTCATTCCCAATGAACGGCTGATCCAGCAGGCTCCCAAGGGAGCCACCTATATTGACATGCTCAAAAGGGCCGATGACGTGCTTTACCTGGCGGTCAAGGGCATCGTGGAGCTTCTTACCAAACCCGGCCTGATCAACCTGGATTTCAACGATCTGAAAACCGTCATGGGCGGCGATTCCGGCGGCATGGCCATGATCGGCACCGGGGTGGGCCTTGGCGAAACCCGGGCTCGCGACGCCGCCAACTTGGCCATCCACAGTCCTCTGCTGGAAGACGGCACCATCGACGGGGCCAGCGGCGTGCTTTTGAACATCACCGCCGGAAAAGACGTGGGCATAAAAGAGATTGACGAGGCTTCCAGCATCATCCAGGCGGCCGCGCATCCTGATGCGGACTTCATTTTCGGCACGGCCATAGCCGAGGGCGAGGATGAGGAATTCCACGTGACGGTAGTGGCCACGGGCATTGAACGCGCGGCGGCTAAGATCCTGCGCAACCCTTCGGCCAAGGTCGCCGTATTTGAGCAGGACAGGCGCCCCGGACCGATCCCCACTCCCCTGGAACTGATGCTGCAAAACCGTCCCGGACAGGCCATGGAAGGGCAAAACAAGGCGGCGGGCAACGGCGAGGCTTTCAGTTTCCACCGCGGCCCGGTGGAAGTGCCGTTTTTTCTGCAAAAATAATCCGGCAAGGGAGCGGTTATGCGCAATTACCAGTTAGTGGAGAGCAAGATTCCGAAAATAAAGGCCATCGGCGTGGGCAACTGCGGCATAAACGCCATCAACTACCTGCAACGCTCCGGGATCACGGAAGTAGGCTTCATCGCCGTGGATACGGATCGACAAAAGCTTGACTCCGCCGATGCCGAACACAGGATCCTCCTGGGAAACAGCCGCGCCGGCGGGCGTGGAACAGGGGCGGACCCGGCTGCCGGTCAGGAAGCGGCCTGGGAGAGCGAAGCCCGGATCCGGGAAGCCTTGGAAGATACCCAGTTGCTTTTTATTCTGGCCGGGCTCGGTGGCGGAACCGGCAGCGGCGCGAGCCCGCCAATTGCTCAAATGGCCACGGAATCCGGCATCCTGACGATTGCGGCCGCCACCCTTCCGGCCAAGGGCAGCGGCGGCATCCCGGCCGCCGCCGAGGAAGGTTCGCGCCAGCTGCGCCAACATTCGGACAGTTTGGTCCTTTTCCACAATAATATCCAGAATCTCCTCTGCAACAACAATGCCTACATCGAAGCCCTGAACGCCCCTTATGAGCGGATAGGCAAAATCATGCGCGGTCTGGGGGAGATCATGGACCAGGTGGGGCTTATCAATATTGATCTGGCGGACCTGACCAGGATCATCCGGAAATCCGGTCCGGCCATCATGGGAGTGGGCGAAGCCGAGGGGGAAAACCGCGCCCGCGAGGCTACCGAACAGGCTATTTCCAGTCCCCTGCAGCCGGATTTTTCCGTGGAAGGCGCCCGGAAGGTGCTTTACCACATCAAGGCTCACAGAGATGTGCGGGCTGAAGAAATCCATAACGCCGCCGACATAATCAAGGAAAAGGTTCATCCGGATGCCCTGATTCTCACCGGCTTCACTCCTTGCGACACCAGGGATCTCTTCCGTCTGACCGTGATCGCCACGGATCTGGCAGAGGCCGGAAGGAGGGAGGAAACTCTGCCCACCAGGATGGATCTGCTGCAAAATCGGCATCCGCGTACGACTCCCAGGGAGAGGCGAACCCAGCCTTGGACCAATAAGGCCTACACCCCGGGCAGCACGGAATTAGTTTATGACAAATCCATGCCGGAAAGCCCGAATTACCTGCTGGTGCTGCCGAATTGACTCATGACCAGGATCACGGCTGAATTGAAGCCAGCGGGGTTTCCCGCGTCCTGGAGGCATCAGCGCCGGCCCAGGCCCGCATCAACTGCCCCATATCGGAGGCCAGGCTTCCGGCAATGACGTACAGAGGATCCGAGGGCAGCCTGTTTTTCACCTCCAGCACGATATAATCCCTGGTCCGGCGGGCCGGCAGGGCGCCGGCCTGGGCCATGGACCAGACCAAGAGCCCGGAACTGACGTCATAACCCTCGATTTGCACTCCCAGGCTGCTCGGCCCGCTGGTCCCGCCGGCCAGAAGATAGGTCACAAAGCCGCCGATCACCAAATCCGCTCCCCTGGCCTTGGCATAAGCCACCGCCATATCGCGCCTGAAAGGGCCGCCATCCGGCACAAACTCAAACTGCTCAAAGACCCGCATGGAGGACCAGGTCTGCCAGAAGGCGCGGGACAGGCTGTAGCCGACCATTTCCGGATGATCCGTGTTCTGGGTCATTTGGAAAGGCATGAACAGCACCTTGAGGCCGCCAACGTCGCTCACCGGATGCACATGGATAAGCGGCGGCTCGCGGATAACCTCGCTGTCCACATAAAGGGCCGCCTTGCGGGTCAGATCGAACTCGACCCTCCTGTCCAGCCCGGAGGCAAGGGAGCAGCCGGACAGAGAAAGCAGGGCAAACAAAATAAAAAACGCTAGACAGACCCGCGGGTCTCTTAGAAACGATGAAAAGTGGCGATCCTGGATAACCTGCTTCACGGTGGCCTCCTTTGAACAAAGCCTGTATGCGGACATCGCCAAAAAAATGACCGCAAGGCCTGTTCCAACCAAATAGCAAAATTGGTGCCAAATGGGTTGATACCACGGAGCGCTTGCATTACAACCCCAAGAGAAGTAGAGTAACAGACCATGAGCAGCGATTTCATCCGGAGCAAAATAGACCAGCAGATCCGGGAAGGCCTGGATCAGCGGACGATCCAAACCCGCTTTCCGCCGGAACCGAACGGTTACCTGCACATCGGCCATGCCAAGGCCATTTGCCTGAATTTCGGCATCGCCGGGGAATATGGCGGCCGCTGCAACCTGCGATTCGACGACACCAACCCGGAAAAAGAGAGCAATGAATACGTGGACGCCATCATGGAAGATGTGCGCTGGCTCGGCTTTGAATGGGGGGAAAAAATTTTTTATACCTCGGATTATTTTGACTTTCTTTACGAATGCGCCCAAAAGCTTATCCTGGCGGGCAAGGCTTACGTGGACAGCCAAAGCCAGGAAATAATCCGCGAACAGCGCGGCACGCTGACCCGTCCCGGACAAAACAGCCCCTACCGGGAGCGCGGCCTGGAAGAAAACCTGGATATCTTCCG
>WRHT01000051.1 GCA_009783115.1 Desulfovibrionaceae bacterium
GGCCAGACTTTCGCCCAGGCGCGCCCCCAGGCGGATGGCCTCATAGGCCAGGGCGCTGATCGGGGCCATGAGCGCGAGCTTGAGCAGGATCACCACCAGGTGCTTCTGCGCCGCGCCCGAAGGGGTCCAGAACAGGAGGAGCAGCGGAAGCAGAAGCACATGCAGCAGGATGGCGATGGACAGTACGAAAAGCAGAAAGGTGGTGCCACAGCGCGGATGCAGCCGGCTTTGCTCTTCGGCCAGAGTCACGTTAACCGGCCTGAGCCCGCTCTCGTAGGCGGCGATGGATTTGTGCTCGGCCCCGTGGTACTCAAAAACCCGGCGAATATCCCGCAGGCGGGAAATCAGCAGGATATAGAACAGGAAAATGGCGAACTTGATCAGACCGTCCCAGAGGTGGAAAGAAAAGCCCTCTACTCCTCCGGAAATATGCAAATAATTCAATAATATGGTCAAAAAGTGCGGGGCGACCACAAAGAGGCCCAGGGCGAAAATAAAGGCCGCCACCAGGGTAAGAACCAATTGCCAGGTCTTCAGCTCCTCCCCTTCTGCCTCCATAGACAGTTCCGCCGAGCGGTTCAGGGCCTTGACCCCGTTGACCATGGTTTCCAGGAGCAGCGGGAAGCCCCGGATGCCCGGCTTTTTGAAGAAACCGGCCTCAAAGAGGGATACCCAGGGGCGGTTCTCCACCACAATGCCCCCGTCACCCTGGCGCACGGCCAGGGAGCATACCCCGCCGTTGCGCATCATCACCCCTTCCATCACCGCCTGCCCGCCAACGGCCAGACTTTCTTCCTCTTCACAGGCCAGGGACGCGCAACTTACAAAAGACGCGGCCAGAATGCCGGGAAAAGAGGCGGAGGCTTCTTTATTTCTGGGTCGTGGCATACTTCTTGCGGAAACGGTCAATGCGGCCGGCCGTGTCCACAAAACGCTGCTTGCCGGTGTAGTACGGGTGGCAATTAGAACAGATTTCCACCTGCACCTGGGCGCCTTTGGTGGACTCCGCCGCGATCTCGTTGCCGCAGGCGCAAGTTATCTTGGCCTTGTACACCTTTGGATGAATTCCGTCTTTCATGGCAGTCCCTTTTTGCTGAGAAAGCGCTTTCATAGTCCTTATCGCGCTTTTTGACAAGAGCATATTTACGATGCCCACTAAATGAACGCCTATAGCTTTATCCCGGCCTCCGCGGCGATTTCCTTCATCCGCTCCGGGATGTCGATATTCTGCGGGCAGTGCGTCGCGCACTGCCCGCAGGCCACGCAGTTGCGCGCCCTTTCCCCTTCCGGGATGACACCGTAAAAAACCTCGAAAAAACGCCGCACGTTCAGCGGTTTGGCGTGATTATAAACCGCGAACACCTTGGGGATGTTAACTCCAGAAGGGCAGTCCATACAATAACCGCAACCGGTGCAGGGGACAGGGCGGGAGAGGCGGTAGGCGGCGGCGGCCTCAGCCAGAGTCGCGCGTTCCGCTTCACTCAAAGGCTGAAAGGAGGTCATGGTGTTAAGATTGTCCTGAACCTGCTCCAGGTTGCTCATGCCGCTCAGCACGGTCAACACCCCCGGCAGGGAAGCGGCATAACGGATGGCCCAGGAAGCCGGGCTGACCTTGGGATTCGCTGCCCGAAGAATTTCCAGGGCCTGTGGATTCAGGACGGCCAAGGCGCCGCCGCGCACCGGCTCCATGATCACTGCCGGAATCCCCCGTTCACTCAGAATGGCATACATCTTTCCGGATTCATAATCCTCCCAGTCCAGGTAATTAAGCTGGATCTGGACGAAATCCCAGGGATAGTCCGCCGCGATGCGCTCCAGCGTCGCGGGGTGATCATGGAAAGAAAACCCCAGGCGGCGGATCAGCCCCTGCTCCTTTTTTTTACTCAGGATTTCATAAACGCCCAAGTCCAGCATGGTTTTATAAGTGTCCGCACACAGGTTATGCATAAGGTAGAAATCAAAATAGTCCACCCGGCATTTTTTCAGTTGCTCCCCAAAGAGTTCTTCGACCTCTTGCACGGACCTGACTATCCAGGAAGGCATCTTGTCCGCCAGATTGAAGCTCTCGCGGGGGTAGCGGCTCAAGGTCCGTCCCAGGAAGCTTTCGCTCAGGCCGTCATGGTAAGGCCAGGCTGTGTCAAAATAATTAACCCCTTGCCCCAGGGCCAGATCGATCATCTTTTCCGCCAGGGGCTGGTCGATCCCCGGTTTATCCGGGACGATCTTGGGAAGACGCATACAGCCGAAGCCCAGCAGGGAAATTTTCCGGCCTATGCCGGGAAAATCGCGCATTTCCATCACAGGACAACTCTCCTGGTGACCAGGTTTTCAATATCCAGGCGCCCCAATCCGCGCTCTCCGGCCTTGAGCAGGTGCGCCACCCGGTCGGGGCTGATCTTGCGGCCGTACCATTCATAGGAGGCCACGGCGGTGGCGTCGGCGGCCACCGGGTCGGCGGAGCAGATGATTTCGCCAGGGGTCAGCACGGTTCCGGGGCCTCCTGGACCGTTGGTGGAAAGCACCCGGGTGGCGTCAATGACGGCCAGGTGCGGCTTCAGGCGGAAATTCAAATCCACGATGGAGGTATCCAGGCTGTACCTGGAATGCATAACCCGGCGATCCAGGATCAACCCCATCTGTCCCTTGAGGGACAGGGAGACCCCCGCCCCGCCGTGGCTCTTGGCCACAGGCACGGCAATGAGCACATCCGCCTCCAGAACATCGCGCATGACGGCGTTGACGCGCATTTCCAGGCCCTGATCCAGGGGCGTTTCCTGGTACTGCGCCGGGTTCATCAGATGATGGCAGATGCCCGGCTCCACCCCCTCGCAGGCGTCCAGGATGCCGGAACGTTCCAGGCTGAGCCGGGGATCCTGCAGGGAATGATCCAGTACGCGCACCCGCCCGGCTCCGGCCTCCTTGCACAGGATCAGCACTTCGCGCACCACCTCCGGATGCGTGGTGGCGCCGCTCTCCGGCCCCCTGGCAAAACTCATGTTGGGCTTGATGACCACCTTCTGCCCCGGTTTGACGAAACGCCCCATGCCGCCCATAAGGGCCACCGCCTCCCTGGTGGCCCTGGCCGGATCGCCCTTGACCACCACCACGTCTGGATATGGCTGAGCCAGGGCTCGGCTGAGCGGCAACACCCCTGAAAAGGCGGAGGAGGCCAGAAGCATGCCCCCGGCCTGCAACTTGAGAAAAGATCTTCTGTTCATAAAGGGTTCCTTTTCAGCCCCGCGCGGGGGAGAGACGGTCGCGCCTATGCCATTCCCAGGCCGTGGACAGGATATTTTCCAGAGAAGAATGCCCGGCCTGCCAGCCCAGTTTTTCCTTGGCCAGGCTGACCTGGCCGACCAGCGCCGGGGAATCTCCCGGCCGGCGCGGCAGGGTGGAGCAAGGGATGTTCCGGCCGGTAATCTGCCGGCTTTTCTCCAGGATCTCCCGCACGGAATACCCCTGGCCTGTCCCCAGGTTGAGCTTGAGGCCGCCTTCGCCCTGGAGCAATTTTTCCAGAGCCAGGATATGGGCTGAGGCCAAATCGTTCACATGGATGTAGTCCCGCAGGCAGGTGCCGTCCTGGGTGGGGTAATCTTCCCCGTAGAGAGTGAAGGCGGGGATCTCTCCGGCGGCGGCCATGAATACACGCGGGATCAGATGGGTTTCCGGGCGGTGTCTTTCGCCGATCTCTCCTTCCGGATCCGCTCCGGAGGCGTTGAAGTAACGCAACACCGCGCTCCGCAGACCGTGGGCCGCCTCGAAATCGTCCAGGATCCGCTCCATCATGGCCTTGGAAGCGGCATAAGGACTCAAGGGGAGGATGGGGGCATCCTCGGCTATGGGCTGGCGCTCAGGCGCGCCGTAAATCGCGCAGGTTCCGGAAACCACGATATTCCGCAGCCCGGACAGGCGCATGGCCTCAAGCAGGCTCAGGATGCCGCCCACATTATTGCGGTAGAAGAGGCCGGGGTTCAGGACGGATTCGCCCACCTCGATACGGGCGGCAAAATGGATGACCCCCAGCGGGGCATGGACGCGCATGACCTCGCAAAGCTTGTGGATGTCCAAAACATCGCCGTGGACAAGTTCGCCCCAGCGGACGAAATCCCGGTAGCCGGCGGAAAGATTGTCATAGACCAGTGGGGAATAACCGGCCAGAGCCAAGGCTTTGCAGGTATGCGCGCCAATATAGCCGGCCCCGCCGGTGACCAGAACTTTTTTATCGTCCGCCACGGCCATCCTCCTTGAGATGTCCGTAGAACATAGCCCGAAACGGCAAAAAACGAAAGACGCAAATGCCGCCTCTTCAGCAATCTTTCCGGCCTCCCGCGGAGCCTGCCAAGGGCACAGCGCGAGCAGGCCGCTGAAAAGGCGGCGGCAATATGTTGATAATGCGTCCACATTGTGCTTAATGCCTGGAGAGGCAATTGCCATGATCATATTTGGAGGGAGACCGATGATCGAATACGGCATTTTAACGGAAAATGAACTTTTATCTTTATTGGAATTATATAAGCAATTAAATAACGATGATAATGTAATAAACGAACTTGTAGCAAAAAATATATTTAAAAAAAGCAAATATCAAAATATAAAATACTTTGTCGCTAAAGAAAACAGAAACATAATTGCATCGTGTCATATATGTATTATACCGAATTTGACACACGGCGGAAAATCAATAGGATTTATTGAAAATGTTATTACAGATATAGAATATAGAAAAAAAGGAATTGGTAAAAAAATTGTGGAAAACGCGATAAAATATGCCAAAAAACAAAATTGCTATAAAGTTTTGTTGCAAAGCGGCAATAAAAAAACAGACGCGCATAGATTCTACAAATCAATAGGATTTGACGGAGAATCTAAAAAAGCGTTTGAAATCAGGTTTTAGAGTAAGATAAAATATAGAAGGTACGGGCCAAGCCGGGCTATTTCATTCCCACTCAATGGTCGCCGGGGGTTTGGAGGAAATGTCGTAAACCACCCGGTTCACCCCGCGCACTTCGCTGATAATCCGGCTAGAGACGGCGCGCAGGAGCGCCGGGGGCAATTCCGCCCAATCCGCGGTCATGGCGTCCACACTCTCCACCGCCCGCAGGGCGATGACGTCTTCATAGCTGCGCCCTCCGTCCGTCATCCCCACGTTTTTAACTGGGAGGTACACGGCAAAGGCCTGCCAGACCCGATCGTACCAGCCGGCGCGGCGGAACTCCTCCAGAACGATGCTGTCCGCGAGACG
Source organism: Desulfovibrionaceae bacterium (assembly GCA_009783115.1). The sequence goes on from WRHT01000051.1 coordinate 5,243, forward strand.
CAGCCGTTCCAGTCTCTCCCCGGTGACCTCCCCGATGACCCGCACGGCCAAGCCCGGCCCCGGGAAGGGATGCCGCCGGATGAAAGTCTCTGGCAGGCCCAGTTCCCGGCCCACGTCCCGCACCTCGTCCTTGAAAAGCTCGCGCAGGGGTTCCACCAGGTCCAGCTTCATGCGCTCCGGCAATCCCCCGACATTATGATGGCTTTTGACGGCCGCGCCCGCGCCAGTGGAGACCGATTCAATCACGTCCGGGTAGATGGTCCCCTGGGCCAGGTAATCCGCCTGTCCCAGCCTGCCGGCTGCCTTCTCAAATACATCAATGAAGGCGTGCCCGATGATCTTGCGTTTCTGTTCCGGGTCCGTCACTCCGCGCAGCCTGTCCAGGAAAAAGGCCTGGGCCTCCAGCCTCTCCAGGTTTAACGCGAAGCCGCCGCGCAGCATGGCGTCCACTTCATCGCCTTCTCCGGCGCGCATGAGCCCGTGATCCACAAAAAAACAATGCAGCCTGTCGCCGATGGCCCGTTGCAACAAAATGGCCGTAACCGTGGAGTCCACCCCCCCGGAAAGGGCGCAGACAACCTTTTTATCACCCAGGCGCAGACGCAGATCCTCGATGCTGCGCTGGATGAAAAAACTCGCGCTCCAGTTGGGGGCTATCCCGCAGACCTTAAATAGGAAATTGCGCAGGACAGGCGTCTCTTCCCCGGCATGTGCCGCCTCCGAAGGGAACCGCACGGCGTAAATGCGCCGCGCCTCATCGGCCGTGCCCTCCACCCCCAGAACCCCGCTTCGGGACAGGCTTTCGCCCAGGAGCCGCTCCATAAGGCGCGGCCCGTAAAAGACGCCCAGGACGGGAATACCCCGCTCCAGGATACGCGCATCCAGGACAGGGGCATCGCCAGCGCCGGCAGGGCCTACGGAAAGGATCAGGGCCAGGGGATCCTTCTCCAGGGCCGCCCCGACATCCCCGGTGAAAGAAAGGATTTCCGAATATACCCCGGCTTCGCGCACGCGCCTGGCGATGCGCTGGGCGGCCTTGGAGCCGTAGTCAACTATCAGTACTGGCCGCATAAGACACCTCATCCCATAAATACATTTTTCGCGTGACCTTTGCGGGATGATCCTTTAACATTCCTTGCCTGAAATGCAAAGGAGTCTTTCCGTGGCCTGGGAAACGGTCATTGGTCTGGAAGCGCACGTCCAGCTCAAAACGCTCACCAAGTTATTCTGCCGCTGCCCCAACGGCTCCGGCGGCGAACCGAACACGCGCATCTGCCCTGTCTGCGCCGGCATGCCAGGCGCCCTGCCTACCATGAACCGGCAGGCGGCGCAACTGGCCCTGCGCGCCGGGTTGGCCCTAGGCTGCAAGATCAGCCCATATTCGGCATTTTCACGCAAAAGCTACTTTTATCCGGATCTGCCGGGCGGCTACCAGACCTCCCAATGGGATCCGCCCATCTGCTCCGGCGGGCGGCTGGAGTTTTCCAGCGGATCCGAGACGCGGGTCGCGCGCATCCACCGGATACACCTGGAAAACGACGCCGGCAAATGTTTGCATGAAGGAACGGGAACCAGCCTGGTGGATCTGAACCGGGCCGGAACACCGCTCATTGAGATCGTCACCGAGCCGGATTTGCGCTCCCCTGAAGAAGCGGCGGAATTCATGCGCCAGCTTCGCCGCCTGCTGGTTTACCTGGGAGTCACCGACGGGAACATGGAGGAAGGAAGCCTGCGCTGCGATGTCAACCTTTCCCTGCGCCCATTGGGTGAGACTTCGTACGGAACCAGAACCGAGGTGAAGAACCTCAACTCCTTTACCGCCATCCTTAAGGCGGCCCGCCATGAACAGGAACGCCACCGGGAAACCCTGGAGGCCGGAGGAAAGCTGGCCCAGGAAACCCGGCACTATGACCTGGAAAAAAATCTTACCAGGGAACTGCGTTCCAAGGAGGACGCCCCGGACTACCGCTATTTCCCCTGCCCGAACCTTCCCCCGCTGATCCTGAGCCAGGAAGAAATCGCGGATGCGGCCGCCGCCCTGCCGGAATTGCCTGAACAACGCCGGGGGCGCTTTGAGGGATTGGGCCTGAATTCCGAAGAGGCCAGCCTCCTGACCGCCTCCGCTGAACTGGCGGATTATTTTGAGGCCTCCCTGCGCCTGCACCCTGAACCCAAACGCCTGGCATCCCTGATACTGGGCACGCTCCTGCCGGAGTGCGCCCGCCGCAATCTCGCCTGGAGCGTATTTTCTCCGGATCGATTGGCCCATACCGCCCGCATGGTGGACGATGGCAAGGTCAGCCTGGGCGTGGCCAAAGATCTCCTGCCGGACTTGCTGGACAGCCCGCTGGAAGTGGAAGCCCTGGCCGCCAGCAAAGGCCTTTTGCAGCTTTCCGACACCCAGGCCCTTGAAGAGGCCGCGCGCCGGGCGGTGGCCGAAAATCCGGCGGAAGCGGACGCCTACCGGGGCGGCAAGAAGAAACTCCTGGCCTTTTTCGTGGGCCAAGTGATGAAAGCCACCAAGGGCGCGGGCAACCCGGCCCTGATCAACCAACTGCTGCAAAAGCACCTGGAAGGATGAAATGCCCCTCAGCAAGGAAACCATTCTGCATATAAGCCGCCTGGTCAAGCTGGATTTAACCGCCGGCAGGCAGGGGGCGGAGGCCGAGACCGAAATCGCCGGCTTTACGGGGCGGATGAACCTCCTGGTGGAATACCTGGATATTCTAAAACAGGCGGACACCGACGGGGTGGAACCCCTGTATTCTCCCATGAGCCGCACGGCCCCGCCCGCCCCGGACGAGCCGGATAAAAATTATGCAACAGCGGCGGACGCGCTCGCCCGCCGGGAACAGATGCTGAAAAACGCCCCGGAACAAGCCAACGGATTTTTTGTGGTGCCGAAAATTCTATAACATATAGCGAATATACCCGAAATCCCTCTAAAGCAGGTTCTCATGCCTACAGTATATGTGACGAAAGATTTTGACCAGATGAGCCAGGTCGCCGCGAAGCTTGCCGAAGAACGCATCCGGGCCTGCCAGGCGCGCAAGCCGGAATGCGTTCTGGGTCTGGCCACAGGCAATTCGCCCACAGGCATGTACAAGCACCTGGCCAAGGCCTTCAACGCCAAACGCATTGACGCCCGCCGGACGCGCAGCTTCAACCTTGACGAATACATCGGTCTGCCGGGGGAAAATGCCCAGCAACGCTCCCTGAACTGCAATTCTTACGGCTACTTCATGATTTCCGAATTTTTCGCCCTGCTCCAGGACAAATTTTTGGAGACCTCCGTGCCGTACGGGGTACTGGTGGAAAAGGCGAAACTCGTCAGAGAGCTTGCCGCCCACCCGGATCAC
>WRHT01000052.1 GCA_009783115.1 Desulfovibrionaceae bacterium
TCCACCCCGGCGGTGCGGTGATTCAGGCCGAGCAGACAGATGCTTTTATGCATGGGCCACCAGGGATAGGAAGCTGAAACCGTGCCTGGTGGGCAGCAGTAAATTCACGCCCAGCAGGGAAAATACCGAAATGCCGAAGATTCCGAGGATCAGCAGGGCGGCCTTGCGCCCGCGCCAGCCTCGCAGGATGCGCAGATAAAAGGTCAGGGCATAGAGGAACCAGACAAAGAGGGAGAATATTTCCTTGGGATCCCAGGCGCCGGTCCCCCAGGTCAAGGGCGCCCAGATAAAACCGGCCGCGATCCCCAGGGTGTAAAGGGGAAACCCCAGGATAACGGCCAGGTGGTTGATGCGGTCATAAGCTCCCAGGGCCGGCAGATCCCGGTCAAATTCCGTCAGTTTGGCCTTGGCCTTGAGTTTCCGGTCCATGTGCAGAAAAAGCAGGGCCGCGCCGCAGGCCAGGGTCAGCAGCCCCAGGCTGGTAAACATGGGGGCGATGTGCAGCAGTAGAAAAAGCGCCTGCAAGGTTTCCGGCAATTCCAACTGGGCCGCGCCCACCTTGTAGGCCAGAATGAAGAGCAGCAGGGCCAGGGGGGCGGCGGTCAGGGACAGGAAGCTGGATTTGAGCAGCCGCCAGCCCACGAAATAGACCAGGAGTATGCACCAGGCCAGAAGCTGCATAAAGTAGCCGCGGGAGAGTTCCTCCGGAGGGGTCAGCAACACGATGCCAACCACCAGCAGGGTATGCAGGCCGAACCCTCCCCAGGTGAACAGGACGCCCGCGGTTTTCACCCGCTGGCGGCCAGCCGGTATGCCCCAGAAGATCCCCACGCTCCCCAGAGCGTATAGACAAGTCACCAGCAAGGCGAGCAGCTTAGTAAAGATCATGCAGCAAATCCCCAATCTGCTTATGCAGCTTTTCAGGAAGCAGATCCAGCAGGAGGCGCTCCGTTCCGGCGCGGTCCTTGTTCCGCAGGGTGTCCACAAGAGCGGATTGGGCCAGGCTCCGGAAGAGATCCGCCCGGCCGCCGCTGTTTTCTTTGCCCGGTATATGTCGCAAAATCAAGGGGCGCAGCCGCCCCATCAGGGTAAGCAGGGCGCTGTACCTGTTCTGGTACCAGTCCAGCAGCTCCCGCCGCATCCGGCGGGCCAAGGCCGGGCTTTGCCCGGCGGTGGACAGGGCCAGGCAGAAGCCGTCCTGGTAAAAGTGGGCGGGAACCATAAAATTGCCCTCGTCCGGGGCGTCCGCCACATTGCAGAAAATGCCATGTTCCCGGCATTTCCGGGCCAGGCGCAGGTTGGTCTCCGCCGATCCCGTGGCCGCGAACGCCAGGGAGCAGCCGGGCAGATCTTCTGGTCCGGCTTCACGCTGCGCATATTCCAGGGCCGGGTGCGCGGCCAAGTCCGCGGGCAGGTCCCGGGGCGGCACCGCCGGGTCCAGCCATAATAAAGCCTTGGGACCGGCCGCCAGCAGATCCCCGGCCTTGCGCCGACCCACTTCTCCGGCCCCGGCCAGCAGGATCCGCGCCTGGCTCAAATCCAGAAACAGGGGATAATAATGCATGGGTCCTTATAGCCCCAGCCGGGTAATCCAGCAAGAGAGTTCTGCCCTTGCCGGAAAAGAGGGTGAAGTATAGCTTGCGGAACAAGCGGTATAAGGTTAGAAGCCATTTGGGGTTTCCAAAGGGCCGTGGGCTTTGGGTAGGTGGCGGCACCCCGGGGGAATATGCGTGATCTTGGAGATAAGCATGGATTTGCCTGAGGATTTTCGCCCGGATTTTTCCAAGGCCGGAGGCCTGATTCCAGCCATCGTCCAAAGCGCGGACAGCGGCGAGGTGCTCATGCTGGCCTACATGAATGAGGAGGCCTTCCTGGCCACCCTGCGCACGGGCGAAGCCCATTACTACAGCCGCAGCCGCAAATCTCTCTGGCACAAGGGGGAGAGTTCCGGGCATGTGCAGAAGGTCAGGGCCGTGCGCCTGGACTGCGATGAAGATGCCCTGCTCCTGCTGGTGGACCAGGTGGGCGGCGCGGCCTGTCATACCGGACGGGCCAGTTGTTTTTACCGGGAACTGCATGAAGGGGACACGCGCGAATGTTCTCCAATGGTATTTGATCCCAGAGAGGTTTATAAATAGCATGTCTGAAACCATCCTTAAATTCGGCATTCCCAAGGGTTCGCTGGAAGAAGCCACCATTTCCCTGTTCGCGCGGTCCGGCTGGAAGATCAGTATGCGCGCCCGCAACTATTTTCCGGAAATCAATGACCCGGAGATTGGCGCCCGTCTCTGCCGGCCGCAGGAAATGCCCCGCTATGTGGCCGAAGGGGTGCTGGATGCCGGGCTTACCGGCAAGGACTGGATTTTGGAAACCCAGTCCCAGGTCCAGGTGGTTTCTGACCTCATTTATTCCAAGGTCAGCAGCCGGCCGGCCCGCTGGGTGCTGGCCGTGGCCGGGGATTCGCCGTACCAGCGGCCGGAAGATCTGCAAGGCCGGCGTATAGCCACGGAAATCACCGGGCTGGCCGAGCGTTATTTCGCCGCCAAAAACATCCCGGTCAAGGTGGAATACTCCTGGGGGGCCACAGAAGCCAAGGTGGTGGAAGGGCTGGCCGACGCCGTGGTGGAGGTCACCGAAACCGAAGCCACTATTCGCGCCCACGGTCTACGCATCATTGACGAGGTGCTGGTCACCAACACCCAGCTTATCGCCAACCCGGCGGCCTGGAACGACCCCGTAAAACGCAGGAAAATAGAGCAGATTAACCTGCTCCTGCAAGGCGCTCTTAAAGCCGAAACCTTGGTGGGCTTGAAAATGAACGTGGAAGGCGTCCGTCTGCCAACGGTGCTGGCCTTGCTGCCTTCCTTGAATTCCCCCACCATTTCCGCCCTGCGCGACTCCGGCTGGCACGCCCTGGAGACCGTGGTTTCGGTGCGGACCGTGCGTGATCTTATCCCGCGCCTGGTGGAGGCCGGGGCCCAAGGCATCATTGAATACCCGCTGAATAAAGTAATCTGAATATAGAAGGCCGGCGCGGCTAAAGCCGGGCTATTCTTCAGGCGTATTCCGCCACATCCGTCAGCCGGGCATCCGGGATATCCGGTTTTCCGCCGGAGAATTCAGGATTGACAGGAGTCTTTCCGGCGAAATAGTAGCAAAGGGCAGCGTTGCCGGATCTTTTACCCAGGGAATGGTCATGGGCATTGTAGAGGGCAAGGGTAGGCACTGGACAGGACGGTGGCGGGCGTTGGCCGTGGCGGTTCTCCTTCTGCTCTGCCCCGCGCCCGCCGTTGCCCTGGAGGCAGGGAGGCTATTGCCGGATCATGAGGGCTTCAGCTTCTGGGAACAGGGTCCTTTCCGCATAAAATTCGCGCGCCAAGGGGAACACGCGGCGCCGGATCGCGATTCCAGCGGGAACGGCTGCCCGGATTTTGTGGAAGATGTCGCCAAGCAGTTGAATATGGCCCATTACATCTTTTGTGATCTCTTCGGTTTTCCTTCACCCCTGGAATCCCCCCGTTATCCCGGCGTACGCTATTTTAACGTGGGCATATATAACCGGGAGCGGCTGCAAGGATATCGGGGCCTAAATTTTGACAGGCCGGCCAATGCGGTGGATACCGCCGCGTTTTCCGTCCAGGAACCAGGCCGGCCTCTCCCTAGGTCGCGTGTCTTGAACATGATGATCAGCCGGGATATTGACCCAGCCGGCAATATGACTCCGGCGCACGAGTATTTTCACCATATCCAGAATGGGGCAACCTATTTCAAGCCCAACTGGTTCTACGAGGGGCTGGCCGCCTGGTCTTACGACGCGCTGGGCGTATGGCGTCCTGTTTCCAAGGCCGTCGCCGCGAGCGCTGGAAATCCGCTGGATCTTCTGGCCGATCCGGAACGCCTGGAGGAGCTGCTGGCCTCTTCATACGGCGCGGCGGATACGCTGTGGATGCCCCTCGCCCGTCTCTGTCCCGGGGCCAGCCAGCCCCTTCCGGAAGAGGATCCGTTTTTGGATTTGGTTTATAGTGACGGTTCATCTGTGCTTAAAGACCGCGAGATCGCCGGGATGCGCATGATGCGCGAGATCCTGGCCGGGTTCGCGGCGGCGGAAGAGGAGGCTTTTTCCCTGTACCAGTATGGCGAATGGTCAAGCGCCGCCCGGCGCGATCCCCGCAATAACCACCACATGGTGGAGGTTATCCTGAAAACCGCGGCGGCCGTCTGCCTAGGGGCCGAATAGGGGCATTTACGATGGAGCGGCGCGATCCTCCGGAAAAAGCTCTCTGTAACAAAAAACTCTTTAACTTGCCATCGGGAAAAGTTTAATTTTTTTACATAGTTATCTATTGCAATCCGCATTGCTTTGGAGTATTGCTTTACCGATGGAACACGCCGAGGTGACAACTACAAGAAGGATGGAGCTGGGTTGCCAGGCTGAAAATAAGAAACCCGGCATGGAATCCGCTGATGTTCCGCGCGAAGAGGCCAAGTGGACGCCGCGGATATTGGCCGAAGCCACGGGGGGGGAATGGATTGTGCCGCCTCCCGCGGATTGGAGGGTTGCCGGCATGTGCGTCTGGGGGCAATCTTTCAAGCCCGGCGACATGCTTATGGCGGGAAGCGAAGGGGAAAAGCGGGGGCTATCCCGTGAGGCCGCCCTGAAATTAGCCGCTGACGCCGCCGGGATCATTTGCACGGATCCCGATCCCTGGGTGAACAGCGGGCTGCCGGTGCTGAAGGTAAACGGCATATACGACGCGGTATTTGAGCTGGCCGCCGCCGCGCGCGGACTGTTCAGGGGAAAGATGGTCGCGGTGACCGGCACCAGCGGAAAAACCACCACCGTGGCCCTGATCGCCCATCTGTTGGCGCGTTATGGAACGGTTTCACAGACCCAGTTCAATGCAAACACCTTTTATGGAATGGGCTGGAACATGGCGGCCATGGATCTTGCCTCCAGGTGGTGGATCCTGGAGATGGCCGTGCCCGCGATGCGCAAAGGCGCCTCTCTTGCCGGCCCGGATGTGGCCGTGGCCCTGAATGTTTCGGCCGGGCACCTGAAATATTGGAAGACAGTGGAAAATCTCGCCTACCATAAAAGCAAGATTTTCAGCGGACTGCGGCCCGGCGGGCACGCCGTGATTAATCACGATATGGAAATGTTTGATCTTTTTAGGGATGAAGCGTTACGGAAGACCGGGAACCTGATTACCTTCGGAGAAAGGGATAATTCCACCTTGCGCCTTGTGAAATGCACTAACGATGACATGGAGTTTATTTATAACGACAGGCAGTACGCGGCGAAATTGCCTAGTCATGGACACTATGCGGCCATGAACGCCTTGGCGGCCTTGGGCGTGCTTTCGGCTTTCGGGCTGCCGCCTGAAAAAAGCTGCGAGGATATCGCGTCCTTGGCGCCGATTGCCGGAAGAGGCATGAGGCATAAGATTACATTTGAAAATAAGAATATCACCATAATAGATGAGTCCTATAATGCCAATCCGGCATCGGTGCGGGCAACGCTGCTGGCGTTTTCCGAAGCAGGACACCGTAAAGCCTCCCGCGTTCTGGTATTGGGGGATATGCTGGAACTTGACGAAGGGTCCGCCGCATACCATCGCGAACTTGAGGAACACGTGCGCAAGGCGGATCCGGATCGCGTGCTCCTCTGCGGCGAGGAAATGCTTAACCTGTGGAAGGTAATCTCTGATGAATATTCAGGACGCTGGTATGCCGATGCGTCTGGGCTCATCAGGGATATCTCCAATTGGATAGCGGATGCCGATGTGATATTTATAAAAGGTTCGCATGACACGGGCTTGCATAAACTGGCGAGTCATTTACTCAGCCGGAAATGAGGCCTTTCCGCCGCGGGATTAAACCTGTGCCACTCCCAAATTAAGAATAAACAGCAGGATCAGGTTGCCGCAGTAAGCAATACCCAGGATGCTGATTGTGCCGATCTGGACGATTTGAGCCAGCGCCGACAAGAGGTTGATTTTTGCCGATGCGGTCCAGCGGGCGCGTTTCATTCACTTTTCCGCCAGTTTATAAAATTCTTGCGGCCGCAGAATTTCCATGGTTTTTCCCGTAATGGGGCCGAACAGGCCGCGCTCCTCCTGCTGGCGCAGCGTCCTGTACAGCGAAACTCGGTGTATGCCGAGCAGACTGGCCATTTCTTGCCGCGAAACGCCGATCTTGGCGGTCAAAGGGCTGCTGTCCGGCACCAGCCGCTGTGCCAGGAATTTGCATATGCGCACCAGCACATCGTCCAGATACAGCGATGAGGCGTGGTACGACATGATCCGCATTTTCCGCGACATGGACCGGAGCAGGTTGAGCAGTAAATCCGGCCGTTCCTTGCAGATCCGTTCAACGGTCTGCGCGGAAAACGCGTAAATAACGCAATCGTTTATACAGGTAAACACAGCTTCGTTCTCTATGGGATCAAAGAAAGGAACCTCGCCGAAAAGGCAGCCCGCGCTGATATGCCAGAGGATTTTTTCCGCGCCGTCCCGGTTTTGATAGGTCAGGCGCACCCGGCCGCGATCCAGAAACAGCAATTCCTCCTCCTGCCGCACATATTCTCCTTTCACGCGCCTGCTTTGCCTGGCCATGGACAATACCGAACGCCAGGAAGAATTTATATCCTTTATGTCTCTGAAAGCCAGGCTGGGTTCGCTTTTGCCTTTTACTTTATTCATCGTTTGCCTCATGCCGCCGTCCTCCGTGTCTGTAATTCTCAGGGCGGGTAAAAAATTTTACAAAAATGTTGCCTACGAAACAGACCATTTTTTTCATAGGGCTATTCTTTTAGTCGCGCAATAAAAAATGTTTGTACACGCACTAATATAGCAAATGCGAGGGACGCTATGACTACAAAATGGAAAATCATCACGGGATTCTTCTTCATGATTCTGCTGGTAGGCGTCGTAGCCGGCATCGGTTATGTCAGCGTCAACAACGCGACCGGAGCCTTCACCGAATACCGCCGCGTGGCCAGGCTTAACACGCGTTATGCCGAACTTCTCATAAATCAGCATGCTTCCGCCGCGGCCGTGCGGCTTTTCCGCATTTCCATGGAACCGGGTCTCATGGACGAGTCCCGGAGTTTCATCAAGCGCAATCAGGCTCTTTCCGGGGAAGCCAAGATCTTTGTGAAGCGCAAGGAGACCATGGACATCCTCGAGGAAGTGCATGCGCGCTCCGACGAGCAGATCGCCGCCATCACCGCCTTGGAAAAAGCCCTGGTTGGGGTGATGGATCTTTATGGGAAAATCCAGCAGCCCGCTATTGAAACCTTCGGCGCTGCAATCGGTGAAATGTTCGACATGTTCGCGGCTGGCGGCAACAACGCGGCCTTGCATATGTCAGGCAAAATCATGATTAATTTCGCGGCTGCCCGCGCGGCAAATTCCCGCTTCGTATTCAATCGCACGCTGAAAAACGTGGATGAGGTCATGCTGGCGATGGCGGACGTCACCAGGGATGTGGACAAAATGGCCTCCATGTTGACTTCGTTCAAGGAGCGCGAGGTCTTTGCCAAGGCCAGGAAGGCCCATGACGAGATGATCGCCGCCACCTCTTCCATGCGCGCGGCCGTGCTTAACGCCATACGGCAGAACGAGATCCTGCTGAAAATGAATAATGAAATTGAGGATCACGTCAAGGAGATCAGCGACAACGTGAAGCTCCAACAGGATGATCAGGGCGAGCGCGCTGTGCGGATTAACCAGTCGGCCCAAAATTCAATGATCTCCACCGCTGCCGCCGGGATAATCATCGGAGGCCTGCTGGCGTTCTTTATCATCGCCGGACTGATCCGGGTTCTGCGCGGCCTGAGCCGTTTTGCCGGAGCCATTGCCGATGGCGATTTCCAAGCCCAGCCGGTCAGCCGCGAGAAAGGAGAAATAGGCGCCCTGCTGGCGGCCATGCGGCAGATCACCTCTGTCTTGCAATCCATTCTCAATGACTACCGGGCGCTGGGAGATAGGATCGAGGCCGGAGATCTGGATGCCCAGGGCAACCCCGCCGCGTACAAGGGAGGTTTTGCCACGCTGGTCGAAGGCACCAACATGATTTTGGCCCGTTTTCTCATGGTGCTGGAAAATATCCCCTCCACCGTGGTGGTGCTGAACAAGAAACTCTATGCCAGCTATGTGAACGCCGTTGGCCGGAAGATCGCCGGCCAGGAGTACAAGGGCAAAACCTGCAAGCAACTCATGGAGCGTGAAGATTTCGGCAGCCCCGCTGACGCTCTGACGCAGGCCGTGGAAAGCCTGCGGCCGGCCTCCGCCGAAACCAGGGCCCATCCGCAGGGCATAGACATGGATGTCAGTTATACGGCCATTCCCATGCTCGATCATGAGGGAAAACTCGCCTCCGTGCTCCAGTTGATCACGGATCTCACCGCCATCAAGCAAACCCAGCGCGTCATCCATAATGTGGCCCAACAGGCGGCCTCCATCTCCAACCGGGTGGCCGTGGCCGCCGAAGAGCTTTCAGCCCAGGTGGAAGAGGTCTCGCGCGGAGCGGAGGTACAGCGCGCCAGGGTGGAATCCACGGCCACGGCCATGGC
>WRHT01000053.1 GCA_009783115.1 Desulfovibrionaceae bacterium
TGAGATTGTCGTTTACCGGGCTGCAAGTGGACTGCATAACATAAATATCTTCGCCGCGCACGCTTTCCTGGATTTCTACGCGGCTTTCGCCGTCGTTGAAGGTATCCAGCAGCACCTTGGTGGGCTTGGTGCGCAGTTTGGCGCAAATGGCCTCGGCGAGAGCCGGGTTGGAGGTCCCGCTAATGATTTTAATTTTGTTTGGCATGCTTTGTCCTTACAAAATGAATGGCAGGGGCGGAAGGATTCGAACCTACGCATGACGGAACCAAAATCCGTTGCCTTACCAACTTGGCGACGCCCCTGTGCGCAAGAGCCGCATATATGTGCGCAATCCCATACGGGTGAATGCCGTATTCGCGGTTGCGGCCGCGTCTTGATCCGCAAAAATGCCAAAAATACTGCTTCCGCTCCCGCTCATGAGCGCGAATTCAGCTCCAGCCTCAAGAAGCTCATTTTTAATCGCGGCCAATTGCGGGTACTCGGCAAAAACAGGTTTTTCAAGGCTGTTGTATAGGGAACAATTTAACGCGGGTTTGTTCCTATACCGCGAGGGGTCAATTGTCAAGCCGCAGGGCGGGTTATTCTGCATTTTATCCCATGCGGCATAGGCCCAGGCGGTGGATATCCGCAATTCCGGGCAAACCAGCAACAGGATCATGCCTTCCAGGGGCAGGAGCGGAGACAGGTCCGGAGCCAGTTTTTCCCCCATGCCGGATACCCTGGCCGGGGTGTTCATGATAAAAAAAGGCACATCCGCGCCCACTCCAGCGGCCAGCTTCAGCAGTTCGTCTCCTTCCAGGGCTTTTTGCCCAAGTTTGCGGCTTAAAGAATTGCAAAATAGCAGAAAACAGCCCGCGTTGGCGCTGCCGCCGCCCAGGCCTGCGCCTATGGGCACTCCTTTGCGCAGTTCAATCCGCAGGGGCGGAAGCGGGGCCACATTTTGCTCAAAAAGAGCATAGGCCTTGGTCAGGGTGTTATCCAACGGGTCAAGTCCGGTTTCACGGCAACTGACCTGACAGGACGCTCCGGCGTTGTTTCCTGTTTGGATTGTGATTTCGTCGTGGGGTTCATCCAGGGGCATTATCCAACTATTCAGGCTGTGGTAGCCGTCCGTCCGCCGTCCGGTGATTTCCAGAAACAGGTTTATTTTACAGCCGGATTTTAAAAGGGTTGGCCGCGTCCAGTTTTTTACCATGTAAGATCCTGGCATTATTCCAGTTCTTCCAGGGTAAGATGATCATTGGTGTATACGCAGATGCCGCAGGCAATGTTCATGGCCTCGCGGGCGATTTGGGCGGCATCCAAGGCGCTGTGCCTGAGCAGCGCCTTGGCCGCGGCCATGGCGTAAGGACCGCCGCTGCCGATGGCCGTTACGCCGTCGTCCGGCTCAACCACATCGCCATTGCCGGAGAGCAGCAGGATATTATTTTTGTCAGCAACCAGCAGCATGGCCTGCAAATGGCGCAAATAGCGATCCATCCGCCAGTCTTTGGCTGTTTCCACCGCCGCGCGCAACAGGTTTCCTTGCTGTTCTTCCAGTTTTTTTTCAAAACGTTCGAACAGGGTAAAGGCATCCGCGGTGGAGCCGGCGAAACCGGCCAGAATTTTGTCATGGTACATTCGGCGCACTTTTCTGGCCGTGTGCTTCATGACCACGGATTGTCCCTGGGTCACTTGGCCGTCTCCGGCCATTACCACTTTGTTGTTTTTGTGCACCGCCAGGATGGTTGTTCCGTGCAATTCGTGGGACATTTTTCCTCCATGGGTTCCTTTGGGGGCTGATTGGGCTGATGGACCTTATCCTTCATGCAAATTTCCGGCGGGGCCAGCGTGGGGTTATTGCCAGAAAGAGCGGCGTTCGGCGTATTTTTTTTCAAAAAGAAGCAGTTCTTCTTTATCCGTATCGTTTTTAACCATGCTACGCAGCCGCAGGTAATTTTGTTCGGTTTTTGGGGCGTTGTTTTCATACAGGGCGCTGTAAGCCAGATGCAGGTGGGCCTGAAAGAGCTGTCCGCTCTTGCCCAGGACCTGGGCGTAATAATAATGCGTCTCGGATTCTTCGGGCTGACGCCGCAAAATCTGCTTGTAGCAATCTATGGCCTGTTCTTTTTGCCCGGCGTCCGCCAGGAGTCTGGCGTAATAGAACATGGCCAGGTAGTCGCCGGGGTTTTTCGCGGTGGCCTGCTGTAAAAGCATAAGGGCGGCGTTCCTGTCGCCTTTAAGGTAATTGAAGCGTCCGGCTTCGCGCAGAAAGAGCGGATCTTCGGGACGGATTCGCAGGGCTTCCTCAAAAGCTTGCCGCGCGTCCGCGATACGATTGGTCCGTTCGTACAGAAGACCGAATCCAAGGCAGGCCAGGGCGGCCTCTGCTCCTTTGCGCTGTTCCGTAAAAAATTGCAGGGCGGTTTCCGGATTGGCGTAACGCCCGCGGATCAGGGTCTGGATGCGCAAAAAGCGTTCATTATCATAGGTTTTTTTCTCATTCGGCGAGGCTCTTTGTATGCGCGCCGTAATGTCCGCGATGCGTCCGCTCATATCCGGGTGGGTGGAAAGATACACCGGAATTTCCGTACCTGTGATCCATTGCGGACGTTGGATTATCCTGAAGGCTTCCACCATGCTTTCCGGAGGGTAGCCGGCGGCCATAAAGTAATTGTAGCCCAACTGATCCGCTTCGTTCTCATCAATGCGGCTGTATCCGAGCATGGCGCTATGCCCGGCGGCCATACTGCCGGAAATTATCGCCGGGAGCGCATCGCCGCTTCCGGCCAAAAAGACTCCGGCCAGGGCGCCGACGGCTGTGAGCAGGCCGATTTTCCTGGCTTGCCCAATACGCCTGGCGATATGGCGCTGGGTGACATGGGCCAGTTCGTGGGCCAGCACTCCGGCCGTTTCAGCCTCATTGCGCAGGTTCAGAATGAGGCCGGTGTGCAAAAAAATGTATCCCCCGGGGGCCGCGAAGGCATTCAAGGTATCGTCGCGGATTACGTTTATGCTGAAGCGGAAAGGCTGCGGCGGCGCCTGGGTCAGGATGCGCTGCAAAAGATATTCCACATAATCCGTTACTTCCGGGTCTTTCACGATAGTTTTTGATGAACGCAGGAAGATGTTGAAATTGCGGCCCAGTTCCACTTCTTCCGACAGGGTGATTTCCGCGGCGGCCGGGGTAGGGAGTAACTGGAAAAATGCAAGAAAATAAAGGAAAAGACGGAAACGTGGACGCCGTTGGTTTATTCCAGATCCCATACCATTCCCTGCGGGGTGTCGCGCAAGAGTACGCCCATGGCGGCAAGTTCATCGCGTATGGCGTCGGAACGGGTGAAATCTTTGGCTGAACGGGCCGCCTTACGCTCCTCGATCAAGACAGAAATTCGATCTCGGTCAATTTGCCGGCGCGTTAGCTGAATATCTTTGAGTATTTCAAGAAAGGCGGCCGGTTCCTGTTGCAGCAGGCCGAGAATCTTTCCCCAGTCTTGCAGCAAATCCTGGGCCTGTTTTAGAAGCTGGCGCCCCCCCTCGTTTTTGCTCAGGATTTTATTCTCCAGCACACGGTTGGTCTGGCGCACCAGGTTGTTGATCTGTCCCAGAGCGGCGGCGGTATTCAAATCGTCCGCCATACTTTCCCGCCAGGCCTGGGCGGTTTTTCGCATTTCTTCCGTTTCGGCCGCATCCGCCTCGCCGGGTTGCCATTTATCCCTTTGCAGAGCAAGGTGAATGGCTTCAAGTCCTTGGTACAGGCGTTTCAGATTTTTTTCCGCCTCCTCCATTGCCCCATCGCTGAAATCAATGGGGGTGCGGTAATGTCTGGTCAATAGGAAGAAACGTAGAACCTCCGGAAGGTGAAAACTGAAAACTTCCCGGATCGTCTTGAAATTGCCGAGAGATTTGGCCATTTTTTCGGCGTTTATTTCCACAAAGCCATTATGCACCCAGTAGCGGCAAAATTCCCGGCCCAAGGCCGCTTCGCTCTGGGCGATTTCGTTTTCATGGTGAGGAAAGATCAGGTCTTGTCCCCCTCCGTGGATATCCAGGGGCAAAGACAGGTATTTCCCGCTCATGGCCGAACATTCTATATGCCAGCCCGGGCGTCCTTTGCCCCAAGGGCTTTCCCAATACGGCTCATTGGGTTTGGCGGCCTTCCACAGGGCGAAATCCAGCGGGTTTTCTTTTTCTTCATCCGGGGGCACCCGTGCTCCGGACAGAAGTTCATCCAAGCTGCGCCCGGAAAGTTTGCCGTAACCGGCAAATGAATGTACCCGAAAATACACGTTGCCGGATACGGTGGCATAGGCATGTTTTTTTTGGATTAGATCCCGGCAAAGTTGCAGCATGTCTTCCACATGTTCCGTAGCCCTGGGTTCAAGATTCGCCCGGAGCACTCCCAATTTATCCATATCTTCATAAAATGCCTGGATGTATTTTTGCGCTATTTCCTCGCTGGAAACCATTTCTTTGTTGGCCCGGTTAATGATTTTATCGTCCACATCCGTAAAGTTGCGGACATAAGTCACTTCCAGGCCTAGGCTGAGTAATTGCCGTACCAGCACATCAAAAATCACCGCCGAGCGGGCGTGTCCGACATGGCAATAGTCGTAGGCCGTAATGCCGCAGACATAAATGCTGGCCTTGCCTTTCCGGATCGGAACAAAGGGCTCTTTTTTGCGGGAAAGGGTGTTGAAAATCTGCATGCGCGCTCCTGGCCCGGCCTAACCGATGCCTGCCGGGCTATGCTCCAGCAGGGCCAGGCGCCGCTCATGCCGGCCGCCCTCGTATGGTGTTTCAAGAAAAACTTCGAGTATTTCCAGGGCCAGATCCGGGGTGGTGACGCGCTGTCCCAGGCAGAGCACATTGGCGTTGTTGTGCGCCCTGGCGGCCCGGGCATGAAAGGTGTGGGCGCAGACGGCCGCGCGTATTCCGCGGTAGCGATTGGCGGCCATGGACATGCCGAGGCCGGTGCCGCAGATAAGTATGCCCAGGCCGTTTCCGCCCAGCACAGCCCCGCATACCGCGGACGCCGCCTCCGGGTAGTCGCAGCTCTCCGTGGAGTGGGCGCCCAGATCTTCCACCGTCCGTTTCAGCTTTTCCAGATGTGCCCGGAGGATTTTTTTCAGATCAAAACCGGCATGATCCGAGCCGATAAAAAAAGGGGTTTCCATCGGGACAGGCATAAGACGCTCCGGGTTATTGTTCTTGGGAGAGGACGCTTTTAAGCTCACGGGTTGACGCCGAGGGCGGGATAAGCAGGTTTAGTTGGGTTTCCATAAAGGGTTGGGGCAGTTTTTTCAAACTTTTTACCTGCAGGGTAATGGAAATTCCCTTGGGATGCTCCAGGGTGATCCGGCGCGGTCCGGGCAGGGGGGATGTATTGGCCACCAGGGTCACCGGGTTCTGGTATTCCAGTTCCATGATCCAGCTTTCCGGCTCTGTTGATTGCCATTTTTGCGGATAACCCTGGGCGTCGATGGTGAGGTATCCATAGCGGCGGCCCTGGGTCAGCCGGAAAATGCTCTGACGGTTCACGGTTGTATTCAGAAGGGACGGTTCAGGCCCGCCGTCCATAAAAAAATCCGTGTAGCGTCCGCTGAGCAACAGGGCGAGTTCTCCCAAGCTCATGGGCAAGGGGAAATTAATGGTTGCGCGCAGGGCTTCCTGGGGATCGGAACTGACTATGGCCCTATTGTTTCTCAGGTCATAAAGCAGGAAATATTCCTGATCTTCACGGATTTTGGCCACAGTAGTTCCCACGGAACTTTGCAGATCCAGGCGCAGGGGGTGATGCCCGGACAGGGCGCCGTTACTCCAGATATAGGCGCCCAGGAGGGCGCTTTCCTGGGGCAGGTTTATCCTCATGGTTAGGCTTGAGTTATAGGGTCCGGCATTCAGCTTGGCCCGGGCGTTCAGGTTTTCTATTTCGTTCCAGCTCGCCCGGCCAAGTTCTTCATCCAGATCCGTATATTGCACTACCCCTGACGGGCAACCGCCGAGTATAAGCAAGGAAACTATGCCGGCAAGTAAAGACAAGTGTTTGTAAAAGGATTTCATGGGCATTATTTGTTTAACCGTTCCAGTTTAATGAGTATTTCCGTGCGGTTTTCCGGCATAAGCTCCAGGGCTCGGGTGTAGCCGGATATGGCCTCGGTCCGTTTATTCATAGCCAGGGCTATATCTCCGTAGTGTTCCCAGATAACCGCCTCCTCCACGGGGCCGTTCAGGCATTTTTTGATGACGCGCCAAGCTTCGTCGTAATTGCCGCGCTGGTAATGCACCCAGGCCAGGGAATCCAGAATGTTCACATCTTCCGGTTTTTGGGCCAGGGCCTTCCTGATTAAGGAAAGGGCCCGTTCCAGGTCGTGTTTTTCCTCGGCCAGGGTGTAGCCCAAGGCGTTTAAAACCATGACTGAATTTTCGTCCAGAAGAAGAATTTCCTCCAATATCGGAATGGCTTCCGGGTTACGTTTCTGAAAGCTCAGGCTCATGGCCAGGGAATAAAGGAGTGATATGTCGTCCGGCCACTGCTCCAAGCCTTCCCGGCTCACTTCTTCCGCCATTTTATACTGTTTGCGCCGGTTGGCAAGTTCGGCCAGCAAAGACCAGTGATTTTTTTCATCCGGGTAATCCTCGCGCAAAACAGAGGCAACGGCAAGGGCATCGTCATACTGGTCCAGGCGCATGTGCAGCAAGGTTTTCAAATGCAGCATGCGGGCGCGGTTCGCCGCGTCAGGTGGAATTTCCCGCAGACGTTCCAGGGCCTCAGGCATATCCTGCCCGTCGTCATAGGCGATAATTCCCAGGTAAAGCGCCGTGTCATCGGATAATTCAGGATCGTTTTCCAGGGATAACAAAATTTGCCTGGCCTGGAGAAAATGTTTGTCATCCATGAAAAGCAGGGCGGCCCGCAGTTTAATTTCCGCGCCGGAGTCGTCCTCCATAACCCGCAAGGCGGCGCCGGAGACTTTCCCGGCCTTGATTTCGCAACGGACCATGTGCAGGTATAGTTCCGCCACCGGGGCATTTTCCAGGGCTTTGCGGTAAGATTCGGCCGCCTTTTTATAATTTCCGGCTTTTTCCTGATCGTGGGCCAGGACGAGCCAGGCGTCGGCAAAATGCGGATAGGCCTTCAACAGGGCTTGGAGCTTGGCGGAGGCCTCGGCTGTTCGTTTTTGCGAGCGTAAACCCAACATTTCATAATAAAGAATCAGGGGTGAGCGCTCGGCCTCGGGAAGGGCGCCGGCTAAGGCTGTGGCCTCCTTGAAATATTCTCCTTCCAGCATGAGAAAAAGGATAAGCTGTCTTAAATTGGTGATCTCCGGCATCAAGGCCATGCGTTCCCGCGTGCTGAGGCGTTCATAGCGCGGCGCGCATTCCTTCAGAATTCGCAGCGCTTCATCCAGTTTATCCTGCCTGTAAAGCATGTTGGCCCAGAGCATACGCAGCGGCAATTCCTCTGGATAACGCCGCGCGCCTTCATCGGCCAGGCGTAAGGCCTCTAGCGGCTGGTTGTTTTGATCCAGCAGGATGACCGCCTGGGCGTATATTTCCGGAGCAGGCGCAAGCTCCAGGAGGGCCTGGTTGGCATTCATGGCGGTTTCAAGATCGCCCTTGTCCTGGGCCTCTTGGGCTACCAAAAATTTATAGGCAATTTCCCCTTCCGGTCCCAGCGCGTATTCCTGTCCGGAAATTGCCAGGCCATTTTCTTCGTGGAGCAAACCGCAGGCTGGAAACAGGCAGAGCATGGCCGCCAGGAACAGGGCAAACATGCGGCGTTTCTGAAAATATGGGATCAGGCCGGAGAAGAGGACTGACATACGGCGCTCTGGGTAATTTGTTCAGTAGGAATTAAGCCATTCTTCCGAGAAGTCTTTGATGTTTTTGGACAGGTGATCCCGGATTTTTTGCAGAAGCCTGGCTTCGATCTGGCGTACCCGTTCTCTGGTGATGACATATTTTTCCCCAATTTCCCTTAAAGTAACCGGTTCGTCGTTGAGCAGGCGGTTTTGCAGGATATATTGCTCTTTTTCCGAGAGACGCGGGATCAGGCTTTGCAGTTTTTCCCGCACCAGGGTGACGATTTCTTCGTTGACCAGGGCATCTTCAATTCCGGGTCCCAGGGCGGGCAGGTAATCCATCCGGGTGGCTCCGGCCGGTTCTTCCGTATTGGCCGGCAGGTTCAGCGACACATCCGTGGCATTCATGCGCTGTTCCATTTCCAGCACTTGTTCTTCGGTCACCTTCAGGTTTTTTGACAGGGTGGACGTGTCCGGGTCAAACCCTTGGGAGATCAGCCGTTGCCTTTCTTTGTTAAGATTATAGAAGAGTTTGCGCTGGGCCTGGGTCGTGCCTATTTTGACCATGCGCCAGTTGTCCATAATAAATTTCAGGATATAAGCCTTGATCCAGAAGGCGGCATAATATGAGAACTTAATGCCTTTTTCGGGATCGAACTTGCTTATCGCCCGTACCAAGCCTACATTGCCTTCTTGGATCAGGTCCAGGACATTCTGCATCCAGCGGCGCTGAAAA
>WRHT01000054.1 GCA_009783115.1 Desulfovibrionaceae bacterium
AGGGAACAGGTCGAACTCCTGGAAATGCACAAAGACGGCATCGTTGTGGCCGAATACTGGACGGAGCTGCCGCCCAAAAAAGAGTTGGAGCAAAAAATCCGCGACCTTTTACAGGAGGCGAGAGAGCGGCTGACGCGACGGCATCTCCGTTTGCCATCGTGACAGGGTTTAGGGCTTGTCGCGGCCCAACTCAAATGGTAACTGCCGGAAAAAAGCGCGTACAAATTAGTTCAATCTCGGTCGCGGAGATCGTACTGACAGCAACGTAAAGCGAATGATGGGAATTGAATGTCATTGTAAGCTGAAGTTCGTTGACATGCCAACAAGCAGGATCTGCCTACGTCAGCCGGCCAGACAATCTCTGGCTTCGGCATGGACCTCTTCGGAGGGGCAATCCGCAACCGCATGGCATACAATTTACAACAATTCCTTAAAAGCGTTTGGAGTAAATATCACAAAGCCATTGGGCAGCCGGTCAAGAGTTCCCTTTGTGTTGAATTTAATAAATTCTTTCAATGAATCGCGTAGTTCATTTTTCCGTTTACCAATTTTGTAATATGGTTCATTTTCATATTCATTATAATTTGGAACAATATAATATACATCGACTATTCCACCAGTACTCGTAACATTTTTGTGCATTCTTGCTATTTCTGGACGGTGGGTTTCTTTTTTAATTTGTATTTTAAGGTTTACAGTTCCATCAGAATTAACAACTAAAATATCAACATTTTTATGATCTAGTTCAGTTCCCATTTTTACAGAATTTTTACCGAATACAGACTCGGCTACATATCCGCCATGAATTTGTGTAATCAATGCTACCCAAGTTCGATATATTCTTGCTTTTAGTCCTTTTTTGAAGCAGTCACAATTGGTCCCAAAGCCTGTTGTATGCCAAAATTTTATAATGTCATTTTCATGTTCATCCCAATAAACTTTATAATAATCGTCAAATAATACTGGTTCAGCAAGGGCACATTTGTTTTGCCAATATTGTTCATAAATTGTTCTTAGCGCCTGTATTTGTTTGGGTAAATCCATTTCAACAGTCTTTATAAATTGAAACTGTTCTCTATAGCTCTGCAAATCAACCGTTTTTAGAAAATTAGTGAATTGCGCCAATGTAAATCTTGTCATAAAAATTCCCATATTTAGGATAAAATTATTATATTTCAGCCTGTTATGCAACAGTTTACTTTGTTCAAGCGCCCGCAACGTATCCTTTCTTCTCTTGCCAAGATGCTGATTAAGCTATAAAAACAGCATCCTAGACGCGCCTGTAGCTCAGTTGGATAGAGCAACTGCCTTCTAAGCAGTTGGCCGGGGGTTCGACTCCCTCCAGGCGCGCCAAGAGAGCAACGCCGCGCGGGACCCGGATCACAGGGCCATTACGGCTTCGTCCACAACGCCCATGATTATCTTGAATTGGCTATGCAGCAGGTGCTCGGAGATGGTGCCCAGCAGTTCCCTGATTGGACGGGGCCAAGCTTCCTGTTCTACCCCGGCCAGCGCCTCCCTGGCGGCTTTTTTGTTGTAGGCCGCGCAAGCCGCCTTAAGGGCAAGCAGCTTTTCGCGCAGACAAGCCCGATCTTCATCGGCCGAACCGCCGTCCCCGACATCTTCTTTGGGGGTAATCCTGGCAATCAGCTTTTGCAGCTTGTTCAACAGGGCCGGAGTTTGATCCGCGATGCGCGCGGCATCCCCCTCCCGCCCGGCCTTTTCCAGTTTAAGCGCGGCCGCGGCAAGATCCGTCTCACCTATATTGGCGAGGGCGCTTTTAAGGCCATGCACATTGATGACGTACATCCGCACATCCTCATCGTCATACGCCCCCTGTTTTTCGCATAACGCCTTCAAGACCGCGATGGCCCTGGAGGCGTCCCTTATAAAAATTTTCGCCAATTTCGGATCCATAGATGTCCCTGGGGATGCCTCCGGCGCATGATCGCCCTCATCAACGAAAAGGTTTTTCCCCCGGCGCGCGGCCTCAATGACTTCAGGGGACTGCCGGTCGCGTATGTATTTATTCAGCAAGACATTCATCTGGCGTATGTCAATGGGCTTGGGGATAAAATCGTCGAATCCTTTTTCCAGGAAGATCTCCGCCTGTCCAGCCACGGCATTGGCGGTCAAGGCCACGATAGGAAGAGTGTACCCAAGATCGCGCAGCCGCCTGGTCACTTCAAGGCCGTCCATTTCCGGCATCATGTGATCCATGAACACGATATCGTAAGTTCTGCCCTGCCTGATTTTTTCAATGGCCGCGGCCCCGCTGCCTGCGGAATCAAAGGCCAGGCCATACGGGGTCAGTAGCCCTTGGGCGACATAGATGTTCGTATCCACATCGTCGACAACCAGAACGCTGCCGTAAGGCATCGGCTCGCGGACGATCTGCGCCCTTTTCATGTGCGTACTGCTGTTTATGCGAAATTGCCGCATGTTTTCCACGAGTTCCGGACCCAACACCCCGGAACCGGATCTCTTCTGCGGCAAACGCACGGTAAAAACCGAACCCAGGCCCAATTCGCTCTCCACAGAAATTTCGCCGCGCATCATCTGCACCAGACCGCGCGTGATGTTCATGCCCAACCCCGTGCCCTCGGTCGCACGGTTGGCATCCTGGTTAAAGCGGGTATATTCGTCAAAGAGCCTGGACACTTGAGCCTCCGTCATGCCTTGCCCAGTATCGCGCACACGGAAAACCATAATGACCTCGTCCGGGGCAAGCCCGTCCCCGGTTTCGTGAGAAACAGACAGGGTGACCAGACCCTTGGCCGTGTATTTGAAGGCGTTGGAAAGCACATTATTCAGGATCTGCTTGACGCGCAACGCATCGCCAACCACCACCGCCGGCGTGCTTTCATCCACCCGCAGATCAAACTCAATCTGCTTGCTGCCTATGCGCATCATGTTCAGTTGCGCGGTGTCGTTAATCAGACTCATGAGCTCGTATTCCTCGGACGCAAGTTCCAGCTTGCCCGCCTCTATTTTGGACATATCGAGGATATCGTTGATGATGCCGAGCAAGAGGTCGCTGGAACTGTGGATTCTGCCCAAGGCTTCCTTTATGTCCGGCTCAAGGTTTTCGTTTTGCAGCTGAATTTCGGTAATGCCCATGATGGCGTTCATCGGCGTGCGTATTTCATGGCTCATGTTGGCCAAGAATACCGATTTGGCGCGGCTGGCGACTTTCGCAGCCTCAACCGCGGTTTCCAGATCCCGCTGAAGCTTGACCGTTTCAGTCACATCGTCCGTGCTGCCGACAACGCCGACGGTCTCGCCGTCGCCGTCGCGCATCGGCACCGTATAGGAATGGAACACGCCCCCATCTATTTCGCCTATCCAGTCCTGCGGACCCTCGCGGAAGGTTTTTTCCACATTCTTGATGACATCCAGGTGCCTGTTTTTAAGCCTGGCGATCTCCAGTTTTTTCCCTTCCAGGAAGGACGGCTCAACCCCGATGCTTTTCAGGTACTGCCCGTTAAAGGTCGTGATCACGCCCTTGTCGTCAACGCTCCAGATAACTCCCTTGTAATTGCCGATGACGGCTTCCATCTTGGTGAGGGTTTGCCGCATGCGCCGCGCAATCTCGCCGCGCTGGACACTGCCCACGGCCAGAAGCCCCCACGAGCGCAAGGCATTTTCTTCGGAAGCGGAAAAAACGCGCCGCCGATGGCAATCGTCAAAACTTACAAAACCCCAGAATTCGCCCCGCAGGAACAAGGGGACTACCAGGAGGGACTGGAGCTGATAGGGCGAAAAGAAACCCTGCCTGGCCTCCGGAAGGGTATCCAGCGGTCCGTTCAGGATCTCTCCCTTGGAAAGCAGCTCTTCCCATCTCGGCAAGGTCTCCTGGTAGGAAAATTCAAACAGGCTGTCGTCCATCTTCCAGTCAACGTGCGTCCACTTGCACACCTGCCGGTAATAGAGCCTGCCATCATCTTTCCTGATATTCTGCCACAAATACACCCGGTCGGCCTCCAGGCAGTTGCAAAGCATTTCCATGCTGCGATTCAGCGCCCCCAGATAGTCCTCCGCGCCGGATTCCAGCAAAAGCACGGCGGCGTAATTGATTATGCCCATAATCGTATGCTGGCTGTCCAGCTCTTCGGTACGCTTCTCCAGTTCCTGGGTGCGCTTGTGCACAATGGCCTCAAGCCCTTTTTCATCACGGCGCTTTCTCTGGAATAAAATAAACAGGAGGACGAGTACGCTCCCAAGCAAGATGGATACGCCGATCAGCCACGGGCGTTGCTCCCGGGCCAGCCTCCCCTGATAATCATAGGTGTTATGCACCCAATGGGCGGCGATTCCCTTTACGTCGATCATGTGCAGCGCTTTATCCACTATGGAACAGAGCACGGCCTCGTCTTTATTGAATCCAAAAGTGGACTGCGCGGCGAATTCAAAAACGATGTTGGCCTTGTAACCGGAAAATTCATGGTAATTGGTCAGGGCGAGAAGCCGGCGCTGGCTTGACATGACCATGTCAACATCGCCGCGATCCAAGGCGCTGAAAGCCGCGTCCGAGCTTTCATATTCCACGATATTCTCATGGTTCGGGAACCAGCTGCGAAACAATTCGGAATACACGGTGGCTTTGGTCAGGCCGACTTTGACATTCCTAACCTCGCCCATGCTGATATTGCGGAAATCCGACTTGGATAGCAGGGCGTAGTTATCCGACAAAAGCATGGTCTTCGGCCATATGAAACGGGCCGCCCGGTCTTCCGAATAAAGCAATTCGGTAAGCATGGAGGCTTCCCCGCTTTCAAGCATTCCCAATAAATCAGGCCACTCCGCGTAATGGTCGTTGACCAGCTCAAAGCTCAAACCAGTGAGCTTTTCCACTTCCCCAAGCACATCGAAGGCAACCCCCCGCCACTGCTTTTCATAGGTGTTGTAAAAACTGATCGGGTAATTGTAATGCTCGGCCGCAAAACGCGCCACCGGGCGGCTATGTATATGCGCCTTTTCCTCTTCGCTAAGCTGCGTGTACAGCTTATGCCTCAAATAATCCTGGCGCCCGCGGTCATAAAGCCCGGCCAGATGGCGGCCGGCGCCGCTCCACAGCGCTTTTTGCACAACCGAAATAACCGTCTCAAGATCCGGATTCCGCGTTGACAAGGAAACCGGGCTGTAAATTAGTGGAAAAAAATCCTCGGCAGCCACATCGCTATACTCGTCAAAGGCGGCCGCCTCCGCGCCGCCCTTGGCGAAAACGGCGTCGACCTGCCCGTTTTTCAGCATGGCGTACGCCGCGTCAAAATTATCTATAAAGATCGTTTCAAAACTGTAAGGCGCGCGCGCGGCAACGGCTTCGGCCGTGCCAGCGCCGCTCAGGAAGGCCAAACGCGGCGGACGCGAAAACGCGATATCGGCCAAAGGCGCGCCGTTCGCCAAGCGCACATACTTCACCAGGCGTTCGGTGATGGCTCCGGTCATGTAGCTGGTATCCGAGCGTTGCTCGACGACCGCCAGCTCACCTGTGAAGTCAATCTCGCGGCGCTCAAGGCCCGCGAGCAGCTCCCCCCACTCATAGAGCGTTGGGATGAAAGACATGCCGAAGAGTTCGGCAAGCCAGCCGCAAACCAGCGCGGCATATCCTCCAATCTCTCCGCCATCGTCAATGAAGGCCTCCGCGCCCAGGATCGTCCCGTAAACAAAAACACTCTTTTGCTTTTGGAGATCTTCAATGATCCGTATTTCGCCAGCGGTCACGCCGGGAATCTCCCGAAACGAGGCATAGGCCGGCGCTTCGCTCCGCCGTCCCACGGCGGATTTTTCGCAGCCCGAAAGCACAAGCGGCATAAGCAAAACGGCCAACGTCACGCACAGTATCCGCCAGATTGTTCGCATACGCGTCTCCCAACCTTACTTACGCCATAAATTATGCTTTTTTATGCGCGATCCCATCATGTAAAACAGGCCCTTCGTGGACATACGTGTGCAAGATCTCGCTGAAGCGCTCTTTTACCCCGGAAAACGCCTCAACAATCAAAGGGTCGAACATTTTGCCGGCATTGTCCAGGATCAGGGAGATCACTTCTTGTTCCGTGAAAGCCTTTTTATAATAAGGCCGATCCGAAAGAAGAGCGTCATACAGGTCGGCCACCGCCAAAATACGCCCCTGGATCGGGATATTCATTTCTTTCAGGCCGCGCGGATAACCCGAACCATCCCAGCGTTCGTGGTGGCTGCCCGCAAATAATTTGGCGTTGTGCAAAAACGCCAGATCTCCTATCCGGGCGAGAACCTTGTCAATAATCCGCTCGCCCGCGACCGTGTGCGTCTTAACCATTTCAAACTCTTCCAGGGTCAGCGCCCCGAGCTTGTTCAATATCGTGTCCGGAATGGCAAGTTTGCCCACATCGTGCAGACGCGCAGCCGAAGTGAACGTTTCCAGGTTCAAGGCGCCTATTTCATCGGCATAAATCCCACGCGCCATCATCTCGCCCGTTAATATCCTGACATACTCCGAGGTGCGTTCAATATGCCCGCCCGTCGCCTTGTCGCGATTCTCGACAATATCCGCCAGAATAAACACCAAGCCGTTGCGCAAGCGCTCCAGTTCCGCCGTCCGTTCACGGATCAGATCCTCGATGCTCAGATGGCTCATGATACGGTTTTGCAACACAGGCGCGGAAAATGGCTTGGCGACGAAATCCGTCACCCCCATTTCAAAACCCCTGGCCTCCACAGAGGCGTCCACCACGCTGGTCAGAAAAACGACCGGGATATCCGCATATTCCTCGTGTCCCTTTAAACGCCGCAAGGCCTCAAATCCGTCCATCACGGGCATTTCAATGTCCAGCAGGATTAAATCCGGGATTATCTCTTCCAAAAGCTCAAACATGGCCGCCGCGGAGGGCAGGGTCATCACCTGGTATTGTTCCTCAAGGGCCAGCTCCGCCGTGGCCAGATTGGTGTCGTTGTCGTCAACCACAAAGATCGTTTTCGGCATATCCTTGTCCCTTCTTTCGTGTGGGGTCAGCATTAGAGTCAAAAAATTTTATTGTTGCATAACACTCTTTTCTCCCAAAGGCTATCCTAAGCTCCCAGCGTATTTTTCAAGGACGCGCCAGCCCCCGGGCGGGCAAAGATCCGCAAAAGCACGTTGAAAAAGCCATAAAAATAACCGATAATGCCCTCCAACAGGTTTGCCCGGAAGGCCGCCGGGCGGGCCTGGAGATATTAAGGCGGCGCCCCGGCGATTGTCATGGGAATTTATTACAGAGAGGATGCTATTTAATGCACAGCAAATTTTCCGAACTTTTTGACAACTGGCCCGCCTATACGCAAAAAATCGGCGAACTATACGCGCGTTTGGGCGAACTGTTGACGGATTTAGGCATAACCCGAAGCGATGTCCGGATAATAGTCTTTATCAGCAGCGCATGGCGCGGCGAACTCATGTTTTACGATTCAAACGGAAATTCAGGAAGTTCACAGCAATATTTGAAAACAAGTGATAAACATACAGATGAAGAACATCTTATAAAATTATTTGATATTAAAATAGAACATTCATTATTAAATTTTGACAGCAACGCTGACGATCTTAAATCATATGATGAATTTGGCATTATTAACCACGGGCATGAAAATATTTGTGCATATGGTGTAATAATACAATACCCACAAATCGGATCTTCAAAAATAATTTTTGAATTATTATATCAAATAAGTTTGTTTTGTAAAAATGTCTTAGATAATGAAAATTTTGTAATTGAAGAATATATGTTGTCAAATATTGTCTATGTTTCCTTAAAAAAACAAATAGATATAGATTTTTATAACACCCTGGCGTCAAGCCCTTATGAAAAAAAGGTTGCGTCCGGAGGGATACTACTGGCAAACACGGAACAGGATTATGATCTCAAATTGAACTTTAACGAAACATACCCTCTAGAAGTTAAAAATGTTAAACAAATTAGAAAACTACTTGAAATGACTACTGATAGACTATTTTTGGTATCAAAAAACGGCCATGTCATAGGCGCAAGTGATTCCATAAATTCAGATAATAATTCTGAATTATTTATATTCAATGGACATCAGAGATGGTCTTATTATAAAAACGGCAGGGAACTTTTGTCATATAAAGAAGGTAAATATACTTTTGTTTTTGAAAGCAATAATAACTTCGTTTATTACTTCCCAAATGGCTTCATAAGTAAAAATAATTATGGATACTTAAATGTTATTTTGCACGAAATAAAGCAGCTCAGGCATGGAACATTATTAATAATTTCAGATGACGCGCAATATGAAGTTGATCGGCTATGCATGCTGAGAAGGGGATACGCCATAAAACCTATTGATTTTAAACTGCCTGTAAACAGATATTTATTATCAAGCATTACATCAATAGATGGCGCAGTATTCCTTGACACAAATTTTATTTGTTACGGAATAGGCATGATTCTGGATGGAGTCG
>WRHT01000055.1 GCA_009783115.1 Desulfovibrionaceae bacterium
TTTCCCTCCTTGCGATATTCCACAAAAATCAGACTTATTCCGAACTGTCCGGTTTCATAAGACCGGGCAAAGGATTGCCCATGGCTCTATTTCTCACCGTAGGTCTGGACGCGGATGTCAGGGACAGCCTGGCTACCTTGGCCGACGCCATGGGGCATCACATCGCGCATAGCGATGACTGTGAGTATTGCGCCAAACTGGTGGGCGAACAGGACTGCTCCATCGTCATCTCCTACCTGAACAGCGGCCGGAAAGACCAATGGCCGCTCCTTCGCTCTCTGCCACATCTGCCCGGCTCGCCGGATATCATGGCCGTGGTGGAAGAAAATGACACCGGGGCGGCGGAATACGCCGTACAGTCCGGATTCTGGGACATCCTATATTTGCCCCTTTCCATAAAATCCGTCAAAATCAGCCTGAACCGCTGCCTCTACCACCGCTTGGCCCTGAGCACCCAGGACAATACCAACAAGGTCAAACGCGACGGGATCATAGGCGCCAGCCCGCTTCTGGATCGTTGCCTGCGCCAGATGAACATTGTTGCGCAATCGGATTCCAACGTGCTGATCCTGGGCGAAACCGGAACCGGCAAGGAACTTTTCGCCAAGGCTGTGCATGAAAACAGCGGCCGCGCCCGCCACCCGCTCATCGTGGTGGACTGCACCAACCTGCCCGCCACCCTGGCCGAAAGCATCCTTTTCGGACATGCCAGGGGATCCTTCACCGGCGCGGTGGAGGCCACCGACGGCCTGTTCAAGCAGGCGGATAAAGGCACTATCTTTCTGGATGAGATCGGCGAACTGGATCTGAACATCCAAAAATCGCTCCTGCGGGTGATCCAGGAGAGACGCTTCCGCCCGCTCAGCGCCAAAAAGGAAGTGGAGTGCGACTTCAGGATCATCGCGGCCACCAACATGGATCTGGATGTCATGGTCCAGGAGGGCAAATTCCGGGCGGATCTTTACCACCGCATCAATACCCGGACCATCGTCCTGCCCTCCCTGCGCGAGCGGCAGGAAGACATTCCGCAATTGGCCGAGCATTACGCCAAGCTCTTCTGCTCCAACCTGAACTGCGGGCACAAGGAAATTGACGAGGAAACCCTGGATGCCCTCAGGCTTTATCCCTGGCCGGGCAACATCCGGGAGCTGGTCAATATCATACACGCCACCGTGCTCAACGGCATCGCGGAAAACCGGCTCTACCCCCAGCACCTGCCCGGAGAAATCCGCCTCTTTCTGATCCGCTCCAAGGGCGGTACGCGTGATCCCGCTCCCAGAGCCGCCCGTCCGGGACGCCAGGAACCTGCCCCGCAACGGCCCGAGCCTGACCGTAAACCGGCCCTCGCCCCAAGCCCCGGCCCCAGCAAGGCCGTGGACGATGCTCCTCTCTTGAAAAACGGCTCCAGCTTCTCTTTCCAGCACTATTCGAAACTGCCGGCCATCAAGGAAGTGCGTGAAGAAATCGTCAGGCAGATGGAACAGGGCTATCTGCGTGAGCTCATCCAGCGCTGCGAGGGCAATTTCAATTCGGCGCAAAACATCTCCGGTCTATCCAGGGCCAGATTATATGAATTGTTGCAAAAACACGAACTGAGCGTTTAATACTTGGAACACGACCATGAGCAGACTAATCATTGAATTGCCGGAAAAACTGCGCGCTTCTCTGGAGCGCGAGGCGGGCCGCCTGGATATCAGCGTCGATTCCCTGGTGGAGGGCCTGATCAAGAAATTCCTGCAAAAACAGCGCGTAGAGGTGGAAAAGGCCGGTAAACACCCACAGAAGGAACGCCGCGCCACCTTCCGCCAGAAAGCGGATCAACAGGTCATCCTGTACTTCAAGACCGATGACGGACACTACGGCCTGTATAAAACCGGCGATCTTAAAAATCTGGCCCCAGGAGGGGCGCTGGTGGAGTGCGCGGCCAACGTGAGCAACGACAACTTCTTACGCATGAACGAAGAATTTGAGCTTATCTTCCAGATGAAGGATCTCCAGCAGCCCCTGTACCTGCTTTGCAAGATCAACCGGGTGAGCCAGAGCAAAACCAAAACTGTTCTGGGCGTGAGCTTCATCCGTACTGACGATGACAATTACCGGACCATGCTGAAATATTTGGATTAATCCCAGACGCCCGGCCTGGGCACAAAACGCAGCAATTTTTCCAGAGGAATATCGCAGTATTGCGCCCCGGCGGAGTAAGGGGCAAGCTGGTAGGGGGGGAAAAACAGGCTGAGACCGGCGGGAGTGACCGCGAAGTGCCTGAACGATTCTTCCTTGGAGTCCAGGCCCGCTTCGTATTCCGGCATGGTCTGCCAGTAAGCTTCCAGGGTAGGCCGCAAGGCGGCGCGGACATAATCCGCCAGAAATTCCCACAGTCCTTCCGGCCTGGAAAAAAGATCCCGGTAGCCCAGCTCAGAGCCGTTATCCAGGCGCAGGGTCGCCGTGCGCACCCCTTCCAGGCCGTGCGCCCCGCCAGTATACACCCAGGTGTCAAAACGAACGGAAACCGTTTGCCGGGTATTGAAAACCAGGCAGGCGGCCTCAAAGGAAGCCTTGGGATTCTTGTCTGTTCCTCCAGGGCAGTCCTGGTCCAGTTCGGCCAAGATATCCCGGAAAAGGCTCTCAGCCCGCTGCCTTACGGCCTGGTCCAAAGCCGGGCGGCCGAAAAAGGGATAATCCAGGCGCGCCGTGTGGCAGGCATTGGCCTCGCTCAAAGACTCACGGGGAAAATCCGCCGGAGCGGCTTCTTCAAGGGCGGACGGAACGGGCCGTACAGTCCGGACAGCGCCCGCGCAGGCGGATAGCCCGAATAACATCAAAACCGCGCATAAAAGCACAGGCATAGTCACC
Source organism: Desulfovibrionaceae bacterium (assembly GCA_009783115.1). Next base: position 2,854 of record WRHT01000055.1, read on the forward strand.
CCACGGCTTTTTCCGGCCACCCTGGACTTGTCATTTTTCCTCCGATCCGGCATGAGGATATTTTATGCCACATCGACGAATATTCCGCCACCTCTGTCTTTTGCTGATCTGCCTTTTTCCGGATCGGCTTTTGGCTGTCGAGCCGGACTTGAGGAGCGCGGCTGTGAGAAAATTCAACGATTTGGTCGGCCTTGAACGGGCCTCGGCAGCGGCCTTTTCCGCAGCGCGTTTGCAAGCCCTGGGAAAAATCAGCGAAACCATGCCCCTGCCGGAGGAATTCCGCCAGATCGTGGATGTCGCCCCTGCCGCAAACCAAGCCGGCATAGAACAGGCCCTGGCCCTGATCCTGTTCCGCTACGCCCCGGACGGCATCATCCTCACGCCTTCTTCCGATGGGATGCGGATAGAGGCGCATATCATGCCCGTCCGTGTCCGCCCCGGACAGGAACGCGAGCGGCTCCTGGCCTCTCTGCAACAGCCGCTCTGGTTTGATTATTACAACCGGGCCATCCTGCTGGAAAAATCGGCGCTCCTGGACTATGATCAGGCCGCTGAAGCCTTGTTGCGCGGAGAGACGCGGGAAACGGCCAGGGAAAAATTACGCCGGGCGGCGGAAGCCCTGGCCGCCAGCAGCTCCTACATAGAACTCCTGCCGGAATTACGCCGGAACACGGGACAAGGCCACGAGGAAGCGGCCAGGCTTGACGGACTGGCCGCAAGCCTGGAAGAACTGCAACAGCGCGCCCCGGAACATTACTTGATCCAGGCCGAACTTGGGCGGCTACAGCTCCTGCGGCACCATCCGCTGGAAGCCAGACGCCTTATGGACCTATCACTGGCCTCGCAAGACGGGTTCGCCCTGGCCCATGACCTGCGCGGCGTGGTTCTGCTGGCCTTGAACCTCCCCTCTCTAGCCCTGGAAGATTTCAACCGGGCTGTCAGCCTCCAGCCCAGAACCCCGTCTTTCTATGAAAACCGGGCCCTGGCCCGGAAAATCCTGCAAATGGAAGAATACATGTGCCGGGATTTGTCCCTGGCCTGCTCCCTGGGCAGTTGCGCGGGGATGAAATGGGCCGCCGGAGAAGGCCGATGCCTGGATTGATGCTCTTGGCCAAAATTCGTGGCTGGCTGGTTTATCCCGCAAATGGAGAAGAATAGGCCATGCTCCTGCCGCACGCCGTGGTTAAAGACTGGCCGGAATTTTCCGCCCTGCTGGATCGCCTGGGGATGTTCCATATCCACCCCGGCCTGAAGCGTATGGAAAAAGCCTTGGAGCGGCTACGCCTGACGCGCCTTACCAGGCCCCTGGCGCAGGTGGCCGGGACCAACGGCAAGGGTTCCACCTGCGCCTTTATGGCTTCCTTGGCCAGGGCGCATGGACTCAGTTGCTTCCTGCACACTTCCCCGCATTTTGTCTCGGTGCGGGAAAGACTGCGCCTGGCGCGCCCCGGAGGACCGGACGAAGGAGAACCCCTTCCGGAAAAGGCCTGGCTTGAAGCGGCGGAAGCGGTCTTGAACGGGAGCGGGGAAGATCTGACCTATTTTGAGCTGATCACGGCCATGGCCGCCTGGATGCTGGAAAAGACGGACGCGGACCTGACGGTTATGGAAAGCGGCTTGGGCGGAAGCCTCGACGCCGTCACCGCCCTGGCGGCGGATCTGGTCATCTTCACGCCTATCGGCCTGGACCACTGCGAGATCCTGGGGAACAGCATCGAGGCCATCGCCGCGGACAAGGCCGGGGCCATACGCCACGGCAGACCGGCAATCACGGCCCGGCAGCTTCCGGAGGCCATGGCCGCCATCGAGCGGGAGGCGCTCCGCAAAGCCGCCCCCTTATACCTGGCCCCCAAGCTTCCGGAAAATTTTTTCACGGACGGCGGAAGCTTGGGCCTAGCCGGGGAGCACCAACAGGAAAACGCCGCCCTGGCGCTAGCCGCCTGGAGGCATATGGCCGCCGGGCTCCTGAAAGACTACGCCCCGCCAGCCGGCGGAAGCATTTCCGAGGAAGAACGAAAGGGGCTGGCCGCCGCCTGGACGCCCGGACGCCTGCAATGTATTCAGCCGCAAGACGGCCTTCCGGCCATGATCCTGGACGGGGGACATAACCCCCACGGACTCGCGGCCCTGGGTTTGAGCCTAGCGCGGATGGGGCTGGCTCCGGGGGCGGTGATCTTTTCCTGCCTGAATGACAAACAACCGGAAAAAATCCTCCCGCACCTGCGCGCCCTGGCCGCCGGCGGCCCGATCTTCGTGCCGCTCATCCAAGACCATCCCAAGGCCATGCCGCCCGCCGCCCTGGCCGAACTCATCGGCCTTGCCGCCACGCCCCTGCCGGACCTGCCCGCAGCCCTGGAAGCGGCGCGGCAATACTTCCGCAGACGCTTGCCCGAAGAAGCCAGACCGTATATAAATCCTGAACCACCCCCAGGAAGGCATCCGCTGCTCATCTGCGGATCCTTGTACCTGCTGGGGGAATTTTACGCCCTGCATCCTCAATGCCTGCATAAAGAAAATCCGCCCCGGCCGCGCCGCCGGGTCCAGACCGGGGAAACGCCATGAATTTGCAACAGGAAGAGGCCAGGATCCTGATCGAATGTCTGCCGTACATAAGGAAATTCAGCGGCCAAACCATGGTCATCAAGTACGGCGGACACGCCATGCTGGACGAGAAGCTGAAACGGGCCTTTGCCCTGAACATCTCCCTTCTGCGCCATGTGGGCATCCAGCCCGTCCTGGTGCATGGCGGCGGGCCGCAAATCGAAGAACTGCTGGGGCGGCTGCAGATCAGCTCGACCTTCAGGAACGGCCAGCGGGTCACCGATGAAGCCACCATGGACGTGGTGGAAATGGTCCTGGTAGGCAAGGTGAACAACGATATCGTAAACCTGCTGAACCAGGCCGGGGTCCGGGCCGTTGGGCTTTCGGGCAAGGACGGCGGTTTGCTCCGGGCTGAAAAACTCGCGGATAACGACGGCCTGGATTTGGGCAAGGTGGGCAGGGTCACCGCGGTGAACACCCAGCTTCTGCACAGCCTGAACTCCGCGGGCTTTACCCCGGTGATCGCCCCGGTGGGAGTGGACGGACAAGGGGACACATACAACATCAACGCGGATTCAGTCGCCGGGGCCGTGGCCGCGGCCGTGCAAGCCAAACGCCTAATCCTGCTCACCGACGTGCAGGGAGTGCTGGATGCCGGGGGGCGGCTCATCCCCAGCCTGAGCATGGAAGAGGTGGATGATCTCCTGAAAACGGGCGTGCTCCGGGGCGGGATGATCCCGAAAATCCGCTGTTGCCTGGAAGCCCTGCGCGGCGGAGTGGAAAAGGCCATGGTGGTGGACGGCCGGGTGGAAAACTGCCTGCTGCTGGAACTGTTCACCGATTCCGGCATCGGCACGGAAGTCGTCGGGGACGCCCGATAGCAAGCCGCCGGCTTGCCTTCAGCAGAAGCAACAATAACAGATAGTGAAACGGCACATAGCGTCCAGGCCTGAGCGCAAGGCAAGGCCGGATGGACAGGGCGGCTCCCCCGGCATGCCGCTAAATTTCTCTGATACTCGGATGTTCACCGCAAAGAGGACAACCGGGATCCTTGCGCAGGCGGAACTCGTGGAAGCGCATGCTCCAGGCGTCAACGCCCAACAGGCGATCAATGAGTGGCCGCCCGCCCCCCAGGATGAGCTTAATTATCTCATTGGCCTGGATGCAGCCCACAATCCCCGGCAGAACTGCCAGGACGCCGGCTTCTCCGCCTGAAAGAATCTCGCCCGCTTCCGGCGGCTCCGGGTAAAGGCAGCGCAGGCAGCTTCCCCTGCCGGTATCGAAGACCGCGGCCTGGCCTTCAAAGCGCAGAACCGCGCCGTACACGTCCGTCTTGCCCAGAAGGGCGCAAGCATCGTTGATCAGGTAGCGGGTGGCGAAATTATCCGAGGCGTCGGCAATGACGTCGAAATCCCGAAAAATATCCAGGGCATTGGCGCGGCTGATCCTGACGTTGAATTCCGGCACTCGCGCCCAGGGATTTAGACTCTGTACGCGCTCGCGGGCGGAAGATGTTTTCAGCCGGCCCAGGGACGAAACGCTGTGGATGACCTGCCGCTGCAAGTTGCTCGCCTCCACCGCGTCATCATCCGCCAGCCCGATGACCCCCACCCCGGCCGCCGCCAGGTATAGCCCAAGGGCGGAACCCAAACCCCCAGCGCCCACTACGAGCACCTTGGCGGCCTTAAGTTTTCGCTGCCCCGACGGGCCGATTTCCGGCATAACCAAGTGGCGGCTGTAACGGATCATTTCGTCATCGGAGAGTTCAGCCATACCGGCTCCTTGTGTTCACCCGGATCACTAACATTTTACGGACTAAAACGCTCCAAGTTTATCCGGGACCATAAAAAACTTGACTGGGGTCCCCGGATGGTCAATTAACAAATCCATGCAGATCAGCAGACGCAAGGCCATTGCCCTCCTATTGCTCATTGTTTTCTTTTGGGGCACAACCTGGGTGGCCATGGGGGCGCTCGTGCGCGAGATCACCCCGGTCTGGCTGGCCGCCTTCCGCTACATCATCGCTCTGGCCGCGGTGATCCTCGTCCAGGGGGCGAGCGGCAATCTGACCCTGCCCAGAAAAGGGGATACCCCAATCATTCTGGTGGTCGCCATCTTCTCCCTCACCCTCTGCTCCATTACCATGGCCACCGGCCTACAGTTCGTCCCCCCCGGACGCTCCGTGGTGCTGGGCTACACCCATTCCCTGTGGGTGGCTCCAGGGGCCTGGCTCTTTCTGCGCGAGGAGCTTCCTCCGAGGCGTCTGGCCGGGGTTATCCTGGGCATAAGCGGCATCATCACGCTCTGCGACCCGCCGGCCATAATCCACGGCCAGGGATTCAACCCCCTGGGCTATGCCATGCTCCTGCTGAACGCCCTGTCCTTTTCCGTGGCCATACTTTACACCCGCAGGCATGTCTGGGTTTCCTCCCCTTTTCAGGTGCTTTTCTGGCAATTTCTACTGGCCGCCGCCCTGCTCTCGCTGTTGGCCCTGCTTATAGAAGGCCCTCCGAATTTTTCCCTTTCGCCCCTGAACATACTGCTCCTGCTCCATATCGGCATCCCCGGCGGGGCCCTGGCCTTCTGGGCCGTGAGCGTAGTCAATTCCAGCCTGCCCGCCACCGCCACCTCCCTCGGCATCCTGGCCGCTCCTCTGGTGGGCATATTCTTTTCCGCCATTTTCATGAACGAACGGATAGACGCCGCCTTAATCGCGGCCGTTTTCATGATCCTGGGCGGGATCCTCCTGGGGAACAGCCAAAAAGCATCGAACAACGGCTGAGCCAGCTTGTTGACCGCCCCTTGCCTATTTCAAAAAAATCAGGCAGAGTATTACCCTGCATCAAGACCGCGCCCCGGCCCAAACCCCGGCGCGGCTTTTATATAAAGACCAGACCCCAGGAACCAATGTTATGAGCACGCCCATATCCCGCAAGGGTTTCAATCTTCTGCTGGAA
>WRHT01000056.1 GCA_009783115.1 Desulfovibrionaceae bacterium
GGCCTGCCTGGTCTTTTTTTCCTTCATGCTCCTGGCCGTCTCCATCATCGGCGCTATTGGCGAATGGTGGCTGTCCTGGTTTTACCTGTACCCCCATGCCCTGTCCCTGCCCCTGGTCCTGTTGGCCTGCCTGGCGGCGATCTGGCGCGGGCGGGCCTCCCTGCGCCCCTTGGTCCTGGCTGGCGGGCCGGTCTTTATGGCCGCGGCTTATTTTACGCCGGCCTGCGGGCTGGGGATGGTCCTGCTTTTCCTGACCAGGGCCGCCGGCAAGGATGCCCTCTCCGGCCTGGCTGCCTTTTACCTGAGCCTGGCTCTCTTTTTTTACTACTATAACATGGATATCCTCCTGCGCGACAAGGCCTTGCTCCTCCTGCTCTGCGGCTCCGTCCTGCTGCTGGCCGCCCTGCTGCTGCGCCGTCTGGTCAGAATTGGAGAAATTCATGCCTGATCCGCGCCGCGTCCGCATTCTAATCGCCCTGGTGTTGCTGATCTTCCTGGCCGCGTACAATTATTTAATCCTGGGCCAGGAAAAGCTCCTGGCCGACGGGCGGAGAGTCCTCCTGCACCTGGTCCCCCTGGACCCGCGCTCCCTGATGCAGGGCGACTACATGATCCTGGCCTTTGCCGTGGAGCGGGATATCCTGAAAGCGATGCGGGAACATGATAAAGAGGAGGATGAAGAGGAGGAGAGCTCCCGGAAGCGCAGGGGACTGGCCGTGCTGCGCCTGGAAGGGGATCTGGGCTTTTTTGTCCGCCTGCACGCCGGAGAAAAACCGGCCCCGGATGAAATTCTCCTGGAATACAAGATGACCGGCAGAGACATAAAAGTCAGCGGAGGAGCCTTTTTCTTCGAGGAAGGCCTGGCCGGTTTATACAATCAGGCCCGCTACGCGGAGTTGCGCGTGGCTCCCGGCGGCCGGGCCCTGATCAAGAGCCTCCTGGATCAGGATATGCGAATCCTGCGCAAGGAAGAAGACAGCCTGGAAAACAGGTAGATGGAGGAAGGAGGGCGCTGCCGTCTATGCGCTTCCGGGTTGTCCGGAGAGGTGGTCCCGTTTGTTCGGACAGGTTTTAGTGGTTTCTTAGCTTGTCTTTTCCCTTATCAGGCTGCCTTTAGCAAGTGTTGTTTCTGGCCGTGCCCGGGTGTATAGTCGTTAATGAAGCCGTAGAGGCGGTCGAAAGTTAAAAATGACGGAGCTTTATGAGTGTAACCATGAAAAATGTAAAAATGTCACTCAAAAGCAAAATTTTGATACCGGCAATAGTTATTCTCATTATATCGCTGCTCGTTGTCTCGATAAACGAGTACGGTTTACTATATCGTGTTGTAAAAAATAAGATAGATTCTGAATTGAGCGTATTCAACGATAATCTCATGATACAACTGCACCAGTCAGAAATGATTATCGCAGTAGCTGAAAAAACCTTGCGTGCGCAGCACTTGGCCAGCGCGCGAGCCATTTTGCATATTATAAACCTTAGTGGCAATGTTGATTTAACATGTGAAGGATTGCGGAATTTGTGCTCGCGTTTTGGCCTTGTTGAAATAAATATCGTCGACTCCGACGGGATAGTGACACACAGCAATTTTGATGAATACATCGGTTTTGATTACAAACGGCACGACGAAACACGCAAGTATATGAAACTGACGGACGGAGCCATTACGGAATTGCAGGAAGAACCGCGCTTATCCGTATCCGACGCCAGACTCAAAATTTTCTGTCATTACACAGGCCTTGCGCGTGAAAAGGGCGGCTTTATCCAGGTCGGTTATGAAACAGACACTATTGCTCAGCTACGCGCCGCAATTAACATAGGACAGATCGTCAAAGGCAGCAAAGTCGGTGAAACCGGGTACGGCATCGTTTTAATAGACGGCGTTATAGCCGCCCATCCGGATGAGGATATGCTCGGCAGGAATTTGGCGCATGAGAGTTGGTTTGAGAGCATAAAAACAGGCAAAGGAGTCGCGTGGAAAAATATTGACGGCGAGAAATACTATGTCTCCTATCACAATATGCCAGGGCACACGATCCTGGGATTGCTGCCCGAAACTGAATACTATCAGGCCTTGCGGAAGTCACTCAGTTATACGGTTTTATTTATCGCTATATTTTTGGTGGTAATGTATATTACGCTGTCATATATTATAAATAAAATGCTTAAATCAGTAAAAAATATGATGGAAAGCTTGGAAGAAATCGCAAATGGCAATTTTGATACGAGAATCGAAGGCACATATACAACAAATGAAGCCATTTTAGTACAAAATTCCATAAACGATATGGCCGCAAGCATTGTCTCACATATAAACGATAAAATCCATGCAGAACGGATGATCCATGAAGCGGAACTGGAAAAACGCAATTTATTGGTAAAAGCACATTACGACGCCTTAACAAGCATTTATAACCGGCGGTATTTAGACGAAAACCTCGACCGTATTATAAGGACGCATTCCCGCTCGGGCGCTTCCCTTAGTGTGTTAATGTTAGATGTGGATTGTTTTAAGATGTATAACGATACATACGGACACGCTGAAGGTGATGAGTGCCTGAAATCTGTAGCGGCAGCCTTGAACAATAGCATAAAACGAGAAGATGATTTTGTCGTACGGTATGGCGGGGAAGAATTTTGCATCATCCTGCAAAGTACCGAGAAAAACGGCGCTATTCAAATTGCGGGAAAAATACTTGAAAACATCAGAGAGTTATACATTGCAAACGAAGGAAGCAAGGTGTCAGATTATATAACCATTTCAATCGGCATTACGGCAGGCCCGGTGCTGCGCAATCAAAGCGGGGATGAATATATTAAACGTGCGGACGAGGCGTTATATGTATCAAAACAAAACGGGCGGGACAGATTTACTTTTCTACCGATGATTGTGCTGGAAAGTATATAGCCCTTGATGAAAGCCTGAAATAACCTTTACCAGCGCCAGCGCCCTTGACGGGCGCTTTCTGCCCTTTTTCCGTCCCTATGCCCGGAGCCGTCCGAAACTGCCCGCTGCAAGCCCTTCCTGATGTTGGTATCGTTCTTGGTAAAGTATTTTTAAAATATTTTTTATAATAAAAACAGTATATTATACGATATTTCTGACATGGGCAGGACAAACCAAGCGATCATACGCATGCCCCCGAGCTTGCCGAGCAAGCCATTGAGCGCCAAACCCAAAGCGTCATTGGCGACCAGATACTACAAGAAGACCAGCCACTTTGCTGGATTTTAATCTTGGCGGTTATTAAGGCGTGGCTTAAAAATTATTTGTTAACAGCGCCTAAGTCTCTCATAATGGTGGCCGGGACTTTACACTTGGCTACGATTAAATATACTATCGGCTGACGTGGTGGATAATTATTTTTTGACACTATAAGGAGATGAATATGATGACGTCTATCCTGATTACCGCCGCCATAGGGCTTGTCGCGGGCTTTCTTGCCAAAATGATCATGAAAGGCAGAAAAATCGGGCTTATCGGCTACTTGATAGTCGGGCTCATCGGTGGATTGCTCGGCGGTTTCCTTGCTGGAGTGATCGGTCTTGGCGCCCATGGCCTCATCGGCCAAATCGCAATCGCCATTATAGGAGCTTGTATTCTCCTGTGGCTGCTCCGGTTTGTTAAAAAATGACCTTTGCAAAGCCGGCCTTTTAGGTTGAGGAAGACCGCGGTTCGCCCCGGCAGATGGTAAACAAGTTCAAACGCTTTCACGGTTTGAACGCGCGCTCAGCGCGGAAACCATGACGCTGGGCGCGGACCCGTCCCCGGACTGGGTCTGGACCATGACGGCGAAATAAACAGCGCGGCGGCAAACTCAAACGGTCATGTTGGCGCCCAGGAAATAAGACAGGCCGCCGGAAGATCCGTCATAGAGTCCCAGCAGGGAACTATAGCCGAAACCTTGGGAAGCGGCGGCCTGGATGAAAATATCCACGGACTGCATCCCCAGGTTGGCCCTGGCGGCCTGTTGCGCCATCAGGGGCGTGCCGGCCTGGCTGGTTTTTTCGATATTGCCCAGGGCCTGGATGTACAGAAACTGTTCGCCCAGCTCCGGGTTCTCGGCAAACAAGGCCGTGACCATTTCCCGCAGGATCGGGTCGGAAGAGCTGACTTCAATCTGTCCTTCCGGGGAGGCGCTCAGGAAGAAATCAGCGCTTTCCTCCAGCCCCAGTGCATAAATGCTCGCCTGCATCAGCAGGGTGAAGGAGTTTTCCATCTCTTCCCGGTATTCCCGCACCATGGCAAAGGTGACCGGGCCGCCGTGGGCTTCGCGGAGTTCCTGCACCGCCCGTTGCATGGCTGCCTGGCCGGGTCCGGAGAGCATGTTTCCGCCGTAGGCGCTGAGGGCGTTGTTTCTTGCGCTCCGCGACAGGAGAGCGTCGGCGCCGGAGACGCTGTTTTCGTCTTTTTCCTTGGAAGGAGTCAGATAGTCCGTAAGCGACATATTATAGGCATTGATGTTCTGTACTGACATGTTTTTTCTCCTTCAACCGGCGCGGCAATTTTTTCCGGCCGGATTTTTCCGGACTGACATTGCATAAGCCGTGCCGGAAAGTCCGGTGCCCGCCAGTAGCCGGCATTGCCTGTGAAGAGCGTTTTGCGGAAGCCGGCGGAAGGCTATTTACTCGGTCTGTGAAAAAAGTTATTAAGGAGCAGCTTTAAGGATCCCTGGGCGCATCCTGAAAATTTTAACCGGCCGGCCGGCCTTTTTCCGCGCAGAGGGGCTTAAAGTCCTTAAACCATGTCAGAAGACGCAGAACACCTGGATTTTGCCGACCACCGCTCAGCCAACATCCTTTTCGGGCCGCAGGGCCGCAACCTGCGTTGCCTGGAAGAGCTTTCCGGCTTGCGTATCCAAAGCCGGGGGTGCAGTTTGGCGCTTTTGGGAGACCAGGCGGAGCGCGCCTTGGTCGGGAATCTGCTGGCCCAGTTTTATGCGATGGCGCATACGGGCGGAGAATTCGCGGCCGCGGATTTTGAGCACGCTTACCGTTTGCTGCGCCAGCACAATGATTGTGATTTGACGGAATTTTTCCGGCAGATCATCCCCATAGGCTCTTCCCGCAAGAGCATCATCCCCCGGAGCCTCAACCAGCGATCTTACGTCCAGGCTCTGCGCGAATGTCCGCTGGTTTTCGGCGTGGGTCCGGCCGGCACCGGCAAGACCTACCTGGCGGTGGCGGTGGCCTTGTCCATGTTGCTGGCCCGCAGGGTCAGACGCATCGTGCTGACCCGGCCGGCGGTGGAGGCCGGGGAGCGCCTGGGTTTTCTGCCTGGAGATCTCGCGGAAAAGGTCAATCCCTACCTGCGCCCGCTCTATGACGCCCTGCACGACATGCTGGATATGGAAAAGGTGGCGGAAATGCTGGACAACGGCATTATTGATATCGCCCCCCTGGCCTTTATGCGCGGACGGACCCTGAACGATGCCTTCATCATCCTTGACGAGGCCCAGAACACCACTCCGGAACAGATGAAGATGTTTTTGACCCGCCTGGGCGCGGGATCCCGGATCGCGGTGACCGGCGACATCACCCAGATTGATCTCCCGGCGGATCACGGGCCGCCGCGCTCCGGCCTGAAGCACGCTCTCAAGGTTCTGGCAATGGTGGAGGGCATCAGGAAGATTTTTTTTGCCAAAGAGGATGTCCTCCGCCATCCCTTGGTGGGACGTATCGTGGAAGCTTATGACGCAGAAGAAAATCCTGCCTGACATACCGGGCAAAGCTTTTTGGATGCCGCCGGGGTTTGCGCGGATCCTCCGGATGAACCCCGGCGTATGGATCCTTTTGGCCGTGATTGTTTTGGCGGCCTTTATCGCCAGCTATGAATGGGGGCAAAGCCCGCGCTCCTATATGCTGGGAGAGATAGCCGAGAGCGATATAATAGCGGATTACGCCTTCAGCCTGCAAAATCATGAAGCCACCCGTCTCCGGCGGGAAGCCGTCCAGAAGGCCCAGCCCCTGATCTGCACTCTGAACACGGAGTCGGTGGACGTCATGCATGCGCGCATCCGGGACTGGCTGCTGGAGGCCTTGCGGGCGGAGGAAGACCCCCAGGCCATGCTCCGGCTGCGCCTGGAAGTGTCTGAAGCCCTGGGGATGGAATTGAGCGAGCGCATGTTCAGCCTCATGGTCAATCCGGATTTTCAGAACCTGCTGGAGAATGTGATGCTGCCCTGGGCAACGCGGCGGCTGCGGGCCGGGGTGGTGCCGGATGCGCGCAAACTCGCCTATTATAGTGGCGGGGTAATCATTCGCGACCTGAACGGCGGCCAGGAAACCCTTTTGCCGGATAGCCGGCATATTCAGGATCTCAAGGATTTTGCCGTGGACCTGGAACTGGAGGCGCGCGCCCAACCAACCAGCCTCCATGGCAAACGGCTGTTCGTCCTGCTTTTGGGCAACCTGGCCGAGACCACTTTGACCCTGAACGAGGAAGCCACTTTGCACAGATCCTCCGAAGCGGCCAAAAACGTGCGTCCGGTGGTGCAACATATAAAAGTCGGGGAGATCCTCGCGCGCCAGGGCGAGGCGGTGGACGCGGAAACCTTGGCCAAGCTTGACGCCCTGTGGGCGCACAGCGCGGCTCGCTTCAAACCCCAAATTTTTTTAGGGGGCGTGATCTTCGGGGCCATAAGCTGCCTGGGGTTGTTTTATTCCCCAGGCCGGCGCAAGGGTTACGACGCCGGCGCCAAGGAACTGATTTTTGTTGGTATTCTGGTCATTTTTATGACCTTGCTGGCCAAGTTTTTTTATTTCATAGGCTTTGCCCTTAATTCTTCGATCCTGAACTTTAGCTTGGGAACCCAGGCCTTCGCCGTGCCGGTGGCCGGAGCCGCGGGGCTGGCGGGGCTTACGTTGAGCCGGCGGCGTTATTTCACCATCAGTATGCTCCTGTCCATTTTTTGCACCATCACCGCCCAGGGCGGAATGGGATTGTTTTTGTTCTATTTCATCACCAGCCTTTTGTGCACCTGGCTGATCACCGACAGCCAGAACCGTAAAGAGGTGGTGATGAGCCTCTTTCCGCTTTGCGCCGGTTTCCTGGCCCTCTGGCTGGGGGCGGCGCTCCTGCGGGTGACGGAGTTGGACCAGTTGCCCGGCCAGGGCCTGGCCATGCTGATGGGGGCCTTTTTTTCCATCCTGCTCATTTTTGCCATATCGCCCCTGGTGGAAATACTTTTCGGCTTCACCACCCGTTTCGTGCTCATGGAACTCATGAACCAGGAACATCCACTATTGCGCCAGCTCATGCTGGACGCTCCCGGAACCTATCATCATTCCATCATTGTGGCCAACCTGGTGGAGCCGGCGGCCAAGGCCATAGGCGCGCACAGCCTTTTATGCAAGGTCGGGGCCATGTACCATGACATCGGCAAAACCGATAAGGCGGACTATTTCATTGAAAACCAGTTCAAAGGCCAGAACCCCCATGATCGGCTGACTCCGGCCATGAGCGTGCTGGTGCTGACCTCCCATGTGAAACGCGGAGTGGAAATGGCCCAGCAGCACAAACTGGGCGACGAACTCCAGGATATCATCCAGCAGCATCATGGGACCAGCCTGATTCGCTATTTTTACCATAAAGCCTCCCTGCAAAACCAGAACGTGCATAGGGAAGACTTCAGCTATGCCGGTCCCAAGCCTCAAAGCCGCGAAGCCGCCCTGCTCCTGCTGGCCGATGTGCTGGAGGCCTCTAGCCGCGCCCTGGTAGACCCCACCCCCCACCGAATTAGCACCCATGTGAATGAGATCATTCAGAATGTTCTGGCGGAAGGGCAACTGGACAATACCGAGCTGACCTTAAAGGATCTGGACTTGGTCAGGGAAAGCTTTTTGCCGATCCTCACCGGCATCTTTCACAAACGCATCGAATACCCCGGCAAAACGCCGCTCCAGGCTGAACCAGAACCGCCGCCCGTCCCGGATCGGACGCCGGGCAAGAGAGTGCCGTCCGCCCGCAGGGGGGGGCGCGTACCGGCAATTTCCAGGTCCCGGTCGGCATCTCTGCGCGCCACAGGCAACAAACCAGGCACATGAACATCAGCGTAAGCAGCCGAGCCTCTTTGTCCCGTCTTCTTCCATTGAGCCTATCCGAATGGGAAAAGGCCCTGGAACTCATGCTGGAATTTTTGCCGGCTCCGGAATGCCCCGCGAGTGGGGAAGCCGCCTCCACCCTTGAGCTGGCCCTGCTGGACGATGCGGATATGGCCGAGCTGAATCTGCGCCACTTGGGCTGCCCCGGCCCGACCAACGTGCTGTCCTTTCAGGCCCCGTTGCCCGCCTTGGGCTGGCTGGCCATATCGGTGGAAAGCATACGG
>WRHT01000057.1 GCA_009783115.1 Desulfovibrionaceae bacterium
ACGAGGCCTACGCCCAATCCTTCACCCGGTTGGGTCTCCGTTTCCGGGTGGTGGAGGCCGATTCCGGGGCCATCGGCGGCAAATTTTCCCATGAGTTCATGGTCCTGGCCCAAACCGGCGAGGATGTCATCGCCGCCTGCTCCGCCTGTTCTTATGCGGCCAACCTGGAGCGGGCCGAGGTCAAGCCTTCCGGCCGCAAAACCGCGGACAGGGTTCCTCCGCTGGAAGAGATCTCCACCCCCGGCGCGCATACCGTGGATGAGGTCTGCGCCTTTTTGGACATAACGGCCAAGGATCTTTTGAAAACCGTGCTCTTCAAGGCGGATGGCCGCATCGTGGCCGCCCTGGTGCGCGGCGACCGGGAAGTCAATGAAATCAAAATCAAAAACCATCTGAACGCCTCCGTTCTGGAATTGCTCAGCCCGGAAGAGGTTCCGGCCATAAGCGGCGCGCCGGTGGGCTTTGCCGGCCCGTCCGGGCTGAAGGCGGATCGCCTGCTGGCGGATTACGAACTCGCGGAAAAAAACGGCTGGATCGCCGGGGGCAACAAGGCCGATACCCATGTGCGCCACCTGGATTTACAACGGGACGCCGGGGTGGAAACCTATATGGATCTGCGCCTGGTCACGGAAGAGGATCCCTGCCCGCGCTGCGGCGGCAGGCTGGAACTGCCCCGAGGCATCGAGGTAGGCCATGTTTTCAAGCTGGGGACCAAGTATTCCGAGGCCATGCAAGCCGCTTACCTGGACGAGGACGGGACGGAAAAAACCATTGTCATGGGCACCTACGGCATAGGGATGAGCCGGGTGGTCGCGGCCTGCATTGAACAGAACCATGACGCGGACGGGATGATCCTGCCGCCGGCCATCGCCCCCTTTGAGGCGCACCTGTTGGCCCTGGACGGATCGGTACTGGACAAGGCCAAGGAACTGCACGACTGGATCCGGCGGCATACCGGCCTGGAAGTTCTGCTGGACGATCGGGAGGAAAGGCCGGGGGTCAAGTTCAAGGATGCGGACCTCCTGGGCGCCCCCATGCAAATCATCCTGGGGGCCAAGTCCCTGGGCCGGGGAGTGGTGGAGGTGAAAAACCGCCGCAACGGGGCCAGGGAAGAATGGCCCGTGGAAAATTTTGCCGAGGCCTTTACGGCCTGGAAAGACAAAATCCTGCATGAATGGAAAATCTGAAAGCGCGGTGGAAACGCGCCCGGATGCCGTCTATACGGTAAGCGCGCTGACCGAATCCGTCAAACGGATGTTGGAAAACGGCTTTCCCTTTGTTTGGGTGCGCGGTCAAATCTCCAACCTGGCCCGCCCCGGATCCGGGCATTTATATTTTTCCTTGCAGGATGAAGAGGCTTCCCTGGCCGTGGTCTGGTTTAAAAACCAGCAGCGCGAGGTGGAACGTTTCGACCCCCTGACCGGAGAGCTTTACGATGACGGCCCTCGTCCGGGGGCGGCCCTATCCCTGGAAAACGGCCAGGAGGTGCTTTGCGCCGGCCGCCTCAGCCTGTACGCCCCCAGGGGAACGTACCAGCTGGTGGCGGAATTGGTGCGCGAGGCCGGAAAAAGCCGCCGGCAACTGGAATACGAACTGCTCCAGGCGGAGTTCGCCCGCAAGGGCTATTTTGACCCCCTGCGCAAGCGCCCCCTGCCGCCCCATCCCCGCCGGGTGGCCCTGGTCACTTCCATTCACGGAGCGGCGGTGCATGATTTTTTACGCCTGGCCGGAAGACGCGGCCTGCCGGCGGAAATCCGCATTTACCCTAGCTTGGTGCAGGGAGGAAACGCCCCGGCGGAACTGGCCGGGGCCATGCGCCTGGCGCAGGATTGGGCCGAAACCGTGGTGCTGCTGCGTGGCGGAGGTTCCCAGGAAGATTTGTGGGCTTTCAACTCCCGCGAAGTGGCCGAAGCGATATTTGCCTCGCCCGTTCCGGTGCTCTGCGGGGTAGGGCACGAGGTGGACGTCACCCTGGCGGACTTGGTGGCGGATTTGCGGGCCGCCACTCCCAGCCATGCGGCCTACCTGCTTTTTAAGGACCGGCTGGAACTGGTCCAGGCCGTGGACGACGCGGATCTGGCCCTGCGCGGCGCCCTGGCCGCCAGGCTGCGCCTGTTCGGCGAAAATTTAGCCTTAAGGGAAAAAAGCCTGCGCCTGCTCTCGCCCATCGGACGCCTGGAACGGGACTCGATCCTGCTGCGGGCTGAAGAAGAACGCCTACGGGCCTCCATGCGGGCCAAATTGGGGCGGACGGCTTCGCGCCTAACCTTGTGCGGGGATGCCGCAAGGCTCAGGCGGGCCTTGGACGCGATCCTGGAGCGCGCCCGCGCCTGCCTGGAGCAGGCCCTCCTGCGCCTGGACGCCCTGGATCCCCACCTGCCGCTTAATCGTGGTTATGCCCTGGTGCGCGGGGAAAACGGGGATTTTTTGCGCGGCAGGGAAGAGGCCGCTCCTGGAGAAAGGCTGGAAGTGCTGTTCCATGACGGGATAATACCGGTAAGGGTGGAAAAATAATATGCGTTTACGCCTCTTTAAAATTTTGGCTCTGGCATTTTGCCTGCTGTCCTGGAGCGCGGCCGGAGAGGGCGCTTCAAAAAACGATTCCGGCTTGCTGGTGACGCACCCTGATGAAATTACCGCGGGCAACCCTTTTACCCTGAAGATCGGCGGCCTGGACGGCCTTAAAGATCCGCAGCTTCTCTGGCTGGACAAAAAGATCCCCCTCCAGGGGCTGGGACGGCAGGGAGAACTTTTGCTGCCCACACCCCTCTCCGCCCAAGGCGAGATCACCCTGACGCTGCTTTCCGGCGGCATTAAGATCTATTCCGCGGATCTCCGGACGCGATCCCAGGAGTTCGGATCGCAGCACCTTACGGTGGAGCCACGCTACGTCCACCCTCCTGAAAAGGAAAAAAACAGGATCGAACGGGAACGGGCCAAAATGCGGGAGATTTACGCCCGGATCACCCAGGAGCAATACCTGCGTCTGCCCCTGGAGCGTCCGGCGCCCGGAGCGATCACCGGCGAATTCGGCGTCAGCCGCATGTTCAATAACGAACCGCGCAGCCGCCACCTGGGAGTGGATTTCCGCGGCGCGGAAGGGAGCGAGGCGCGGGCCGTCTCCTTCGGCAAGGTGGCGCTCACCGCTTCCCACTATTACTCCGGCAACACCGTGGTCCTGGATCACGGCCTGGGGGTTTACAGCGTCTATATGCACCTTTCGTCCATCAAGGTTAAGCCGGGCCAAATCGCCAGACCCGGGCAGACGGTCGGATTGGTTGGCAGCACCGGGCGGGTGACCGGCCCGCATCTGCACCTGAGCCTGGTGATCCTGGGCGAGGCCCAGAACGCCGAAGCCTGCATGGCCGAACCGCGCCCTTCACAAAATCTGAAAGAGTAGATAATGAAAAAAGAGGTCAATGGATTGGAGCGGAACATGCCTGAGAACAAACCCCTGGAATTTGAGGAACAACTGAACCGCCTGCGCGAGATCACGGATCAGTTGGAAAAAGGCCAGCCCAGCCTGGAACGCGGCCTCTCCCTGTATAAGGAGGGAATGGATTTGGCCAAGGACTGCCGCCGTATCCTGGAAGAAGCCGAACATGCCGTGCGTCTCTATGCCGAAGAAGGACTTAAAGATTTTGTACGCGCTGACGGAGAACAGGGGGCCCAGGAGGCAGACCTTGAACTTTAGGGACAGTCTGCGCCAAAAATCAGCCCTGGTGGAGGAATATTTATCTTCCTGCCTGTCCGGCATGGACATGCCCGCCGGATTGCGCGAGGCCATGAATTACAGCCTGCTGGCCGGCGGCAAACGCCTGCGCCCGGCTCTCTGCCTCAGCGGGTCCGCTCTCTTCGGCCTCACGGATACGGCGGTGTTGCCATTTGCCGCGGCCCTGGAGTGCATCCACAGTTATTCGCTGATCCACGACGACCTTCCGGCCATGGACGATGACGACCTGCGCCGGGGAAAACCCTCCAACCATAAACGCTTTGGAGAGGCCACGGCCATCCTGGCCGGGGACGGACTCCTTACCGACGCCTTTTTCTTAATGGCCTCCGTGGGTCTGCCCGGTGGCGGACACCCGGGACTACCGGCCGAAAGAACCCTCCGGGCCATACAAGCCGTGGCCCTGGCCGCCGGATCGCCTGGAATGGTCGGCGGACAGTATCTGGATATGCTTTACACCGCCGCCACCCAGGTGGAACTGGAGCAACTCCGGGAGATGCAGGCGGCCAAAACCGGGGCGCTGATCGCCGTTTCCCTGCTGAGCGGGGCCATCCTGGCCGGAGCCGGCGCGGAAGATTTGACTAGGGTGGAAAATTACGGACATTGCCTGGGAATAGCTTTTCAGATTGTGGATGATATCCTGGATGAAACCGGGGACGAGGCCGCTTTGGGCAAACCCGTGGGTAGAGACGCCTCCAAAGGCAAAATTACCTACCCTTCCCTGCTTGGCCTTGAACAAAGCCGCATCCTGGCCGAGGAAGCAGGCGCCCGCGCCCGCGAATCCATCCGTGGTTTGCCTGGGGAAGAGGCTTTATTCTTGCGCGATCTCGTGGAATACGTCTTACAAAGGTCATCCTGATGCTCATGCTCCCTGAAGAAACGGATTTAAACCCGCTGATCCTGCCGGAGATCCTGCAACCGGAGGATGTGGCCGCGCTGGCGGAAGAACAGTTGCCCCATCTGGCCGGGGAACTGCGGGAAAAAATCCTGCACAGCGTCTCCCGCACCGGCGGACATCTGGCCTCTTCCCTGGGGGTAGTGGAGCTGACTATCGCCATTCTGCGCCTGTTCAATCCAGGCCGCGATCGCATCCTCTGGGATGTCGGCCACCAGGCCTATGCCTATAAAATCCTGACCGGACGCGGGGATCGTTTCCACACCTTGCGACAGCATAAGGGCATCAGCGGCTTCCCCAAGCTGGACGAAAGCCCTTATGACCATTTCGGGGTAGGACATGCCTCCACCTCCATTTCCGCCGCCCTGGGCATGGTCACGGCCAGGGAGATGCAGGGCGGAGGCCAGCATGTGCTGGCGGTCATCGGCGATGGCGCCCTGACCGGCGGCATGGTCTATGAAGCCATGAACCACGCCGGGGCCATGAACAAAAGGCTCATCGTCATCCTCAATGACAACAAGATGTCCATCTCCGGAAATGTGGGCGCGCTCTCCTACTTCATGAGCCGCAAGCTCTCCTCGCGCTGGATGCGCAGGGTCAAACGCGAGGTATCCGACCTTCTGCAATCCTTGCCCGGAGTGGGAGAAGAAGTCTTCAGCCTGCTCAGGCAAAGCAAGAAAAGCCTCAAATCCTTCTTTACCCCTGGCATCTTGTTTGAAGCCCTGAATTTCAGCTACCTGGGCCCGGTGGACGGGCATGACCTGCAAAAATTGCAGGAAGCCCTGCGCCTGGCCAGGGCCAGCGACACGCCCATCCTGGTGCACGTGCTCACCCGCAAGGGCAAAGGCTACCACTTGGCGGAATCGGATCCCCTGAACTACCACGGCGTGGGGGGATTCGATCCCATGACCGGCAATGTGCAGGCCCCGGGCGCCGGTGATGAATCTTTAAGCTATACCGAGGTTTTTTCCTCGGCCATCTGCGATCTCGCCGCCAAGGATACGCGCGTTATCGCCATCACCGCGGCCATGCGCGAGGGAACTGGACTGACCCGTTTCAGCAAACGCTTTCCTGCCCGCTTTGTGGATGTAGGCATCTGCGAACAGCACGCCGTCACCTATGCCGCCGGCCTGGCCGTGCAGGGAATGAAGCCGGTGGTGGCCGTCTATTCCACCTTCCTGCAACGCGCCTATGACCAGGTAGTGCACGATGTGGCCCTGCAGAACCTGCCAGTGGTCTTCGCCCTGGACCGGGCCGGGCTGGTGGGCGAAGACGGTCCCACGCACCACGGGGTCTTTGACATCGCCTACCTGAGACATATCCCCAACATGCACATTCTGTCGCCCAGGGGCAGACGCAGCCTGCAAAACGCCCTGGCCACGGCCCTGGACCTGGAAAGGCCGGTGGCGGTGCGCTACCCGCGCGGGCAATGCCCTTTTTTTGAAGACCAGGATCAATTCAAGATTCTGCCCCTGGGAGAGGGGACGTTTCTGCGCCGGGGAGACGCCCCCCTGGCGGTCATCTCCGTCGGCGGCACGGCGCACCGGGCTTGGGCCGCCCTGGAGGAAATCCTTCGTGAAGGCGGCCCGGCCATAACCCTCTTTGACCCCATCTGGCTGAAGCCCATGCCGGAGGAACAAATTCTTGATTTGGCCCGGCGCAGCTCCACCCTGGTGGTGCTGGAAGAACACTCCCTGGCCGGCGGCTTCGGATCCGCCGTGCTGGAACTCCTGGCCAGAGAGAACCTGCTGGGACGCTGCCGGGTATTGTGCCAGGGCATCCCGGATGCTTTTGTGGAACACGGATCGGCGGAAATTTTGCGCGAGCGCCTCGGTCTGGACAAGGACGGCTTAAAAAAGCTGCTTCTCGCGCATCTGTGAGGCCGGAACATGGGGTTTTTAAAAAACAGCGTAAGCTTCACCCGCTATCAAATCCTGGACGATCTCCCGCGAAACTTCACGGCGGAACTGCCGGACAAGCTGCGGCAGTTCGCCTTCAAGGACATTGACGACCTTCCCCAGGAACGCGCCTGGGGCTGGGTCTGTTTTGAAAACATGCTGGACGCTGAATGGCGTGAATCCGGCCCCCAGAAGGGGGCGGATCATCTGGCCTTCTCCTTGCGCCTGGATACCCGGCGGGTGCCCCCGGCGGTTCTAAAAAAACATTTCGCCTTGGCCCTGCGGGAAGAAGAAGGCAGAATCCGCGCCCAGGGCAAAAGTTATGTGTCCAGGGAACGCCGCAAGGAAATCCGGGAACGGGTGCTTTTTGAGCTGAACCGGCGTTTTTTGCCCATCCCCGCCGAGTTCCAGGTGATCTGGAACCTGAGTTCCCGGCGGCTCTTCATTGCCACCATCTCAAACAAGGCGCTGGATCTCTTTGAGGAATACTTTCTGCACAGCTTCGGCCTGCGCCTGGAACGGCTCACTCCTTACGGCCTCGCCGCCGCCATGCTCCAGGAGAAAGAACTGGACCGGCTGAATGTGCTTGAACCGACAAATTTCAGGAAATGAAAATGAACGACTTTGCGGGACAGACGCTGGAACAGATGTTGGGGCAGGATTTTCTGACTTGGCTTTGGTACCGGGGGGAGACCTCCGGCAGGTTCAAAATCCCTTCCGGCGAGGAGTTTTCAGTGCTGATGGAGAGACGGGTGGTGGTGCAGGGAGGAGACTAGGCATACAGCTCGGAAAGGGTGATGGTATGAGGCTGTATCTCGATTTCTTCGCCATGAACCTGAAGAGCCAGATGCAGTACAGGCTGTCCTTCCTCATGACTGTGTTCGGCCAATTCCTCATATACTTCACGAGCTTTTTGGGCATTTCCTTCCTGTTCACGCGCTTCAACACCGTGGAAGGCTTTACCTTCCAGCAGGTGCTGCTGTGCTTCGCGGTGGTGGGCATGGCCTTCTCCCTGGCGGAGATGTTCGGCCGGGGGTTCGACATGTTCGACCGCATGCTGGGCAACGGCGAGTTCGACCGGATCCTGGTGCGGCCCCGCAGCGTTATCTTCATGACCCTCGCCTCGCAGATGGATTTCGCCCGGCTGGGGCGGCTGCTGCAGGCGGTGTTTATGCTGTGTTACGCGGTCCCGCGCAGCGGCGTCGTCTGGACTTGGGACAAAATCCTGACGCTGTGCCTGATGATTCTCTGCGGGAGCGCCGTGTTCTTCGGGCTGTTTATCGTCCACGCCGCCTTTTCGTTCTTCACCGTGGAGGGTCTGGAAGTCATGAACATCCTCACCTACGGCGGGCAGGAGCACGGGCGCTACCCCTTTTCCGTATACGGCAAGGGCGTGCTGCGGCTGCTCACATACATCGTTCCGCTGGCGCTGTTTCAATACTATCCCCTGCTGTATCTGCTGGATAGAAATCAAAGCGCGCTGTATATGCTCTCCCCGCTGCTCTCCTTCTTGTTCCTGGCGCCGTGCTATGCTTTTTTTTGTATGGGGCTGCGGCGCTACAAATCCACAGGCTCGTGAGGGCTACTTCACTGTGATCTCCACGCCATTGCCCGCGTTCTTCGCCGCGATCCAGAGGACGCCGCCCTCGTAGCACCAGCCCGCATCCATGCCCTTGAGCTCTGCCAGGGTGGCCGCCTCTTCGAGG
>WRHT01000058.1 GCA_009783115.1 Desulfovibrionaceae bacterium
CCTGCAACATTACCGGCAATTACCGCGTTTATGCCAGGAACTGCCTTTTCAGGCGCAGCGACCTTCATATCAACGGCTACAACGACGGCTCTCCCCCCGGCGAACTCAAGCGGGTGATCCGCCTGGAAAATTGCGAACTGCAAGACTGCTACCTGAGCAGCGATGGGCTGGTGTTGATCCGCCAGGGCAAGATCAGCGATCATTCCACCCTCGCCGCCGCTCAACGAAGCCTCTGGTGGCTGGAAGGCTGTGCCTTGGGCGGCGAAGACGGGCCTGTTAACCTGGCCGGAGATGCCGGAACCGGCATGCATATCCGGGGCAAAGGGCCGGAGAGTCCGCCGGAATTCCTGAATGTTAAGAGTCAGGGCAAGATCAGCCTGCGGGATCTGGCCTTGAAGAATCCCGTTTTCAGGACCCAGGGCTCCATGCTGCGGGAATTGAACCTGCGCCGGACGCGCCTGGAAGGCGCGGACCTCGCTAAACTGCGCCTTCTGGCCGGACAATGGGAGGATGTCGAACTTCTGCCGGAAATGAGATTATCACAGGACACCCGCCTGGGCGCGCTGAAGGTCGGAAAGATACGCTTTCCGCAGGGTTCGCCCTGGCGCGGCATGGAAAACTTCACCCTGCCCCCGGAGACCCCTTCCCTGTTATGGAATGAAGCGGATCCGCCGGATTTGGGTCCCTGGGAATGATCTTGCCCGGTGAAGCCGGCGGGGGGGGGCCGGAAATAAAAACGCCGGACGGGCGAGCCGTCCGGCAGGATGAATCATTGATCGCGCCAAGGCTCAGGATTCTTCGATGGTGATGGCGCTGGCGGGGCATACCTCCACGCAGGATTCGCAGCCCAGGCATTCATCGGCGTTGACCGGGTGGGATTTGCCGTCTTGCATCTCGTATACGCTCACCGGGCAAATATCCACGCATTCCCCGTCGCCATTGCATTTATCAGTATCCACCAGAACATTATAGGCCATTGCATCCTCCGGATGATCTGGCGGCCCGGGCCGCCGGTTAGTGCGGGCGATCCCGCCCTTGTCGTGCCGTGTTCTGGTCAGCAGATACCTTTAGGGGGGATAGCCTGTCAAGCAAAACCTGAATTATAAAAAAACCCGTCCGCTACGGCATTTGAGGCGGCCCAGGGGGAGATCCCGGTAATATAGCCCGGCCTCTTTTTCACCCGCGAAACCCGGCAGGCTTTGGCCGGAAACCAGGGCCAGGATCGGGGCCAGGTCTTCGGTTTGCAGGACGGCGGCCCGGTTTTGCCGGGCCAGGGCCGGAGGAGGCAGGAGGTCGCGGGATCCGGCGCCGCGTTTGCCGAGAAAAAAACCCTGCCAGGGATGAGAATCGCCCGGAGCGGTTTTGCGGGTCCGGCGGCCTCGCCTTACGCCGGTTTGGGGTTCGCTGGTGCTGGCGCTATGCGGATCCTGGAGGATGAGTCCCATGCCGGCGGCGTGCTGGAAGTAAAGCCCGTCAGGCCGGGATTCTATCCAGCCCGCCGGGAGCGGGGAAGGATCCAGCAAGGGCGCGGCCAGGCCGGAAGGGCTCAGGCCCGTGTGGAGGCAAGGGCCGGAAGGCGGCAGGGGAGCGGTCTCCGGTTTTTGGGTTTTGCCCAGAGCGGCCAGATAGAAACCCTGGCCTCCGGCGGTTACCCTGAGACTCTCCGGGGCGCAGGGGGCGGGGGCTTCGAAACTGAAACCAGGAAAGGACTCCAGGGGCAGGGAGGTCAGCCCTGGAATGTTATCCAGGACCCAGGCGATTTGTTCCTCGTTTTCCTGAATGTTTAAGGTGCAGGTGGAATAGAGCAGGAAGCCGCCGGGACGGAGCAGGTCCAGGGCGGCGCGCAGCAGCCGTTTTTGTAGGGAGACGAGCGGCTTCAGTTTTGATCCCTGCCAGATGTCAAGCACCTTGGGGTGTTTTTCAGCCGTTCCCCAGCCGCTGCACGGGGGGTCCAGCAGGATGAGGTCAAAATTTTCCCGGGCCAGGGGCAGGGCCTCGCCGGGGCAGCCCAGGCTCGCGGCGTTGAAAATATTCAGCAGACGCAGGTTGTTGCGCAGCACTCCCAGGCGTTTGGGCGCGGGTTCGTTGGCCAGCACCAGGGAGGTACGTCCCAGGAGCCTGGCCAGGAGGGAGGTTTTGCCGCCCGGACTGGCGCATAGATCCAGGGCCAGCGCGGGTGATGGATCCGGGGTCGGGCCGGTTTTGCGCAGCCGGTTCAGGGCCAGGGCCGGAAGCATGGAAGAGGCGTCCTGGATATAGATATAGCCGAAGCGGGAGGCCAGGCTGGCACCCAGGGGCAGGGGCTCGTAGTCCAGCAACCGGGCGCCCTGGTAAAAAGGGGCCGGGCTGAATACATAGCCTTGGGCCTGGAGCAGCTTTTCCGTCATGGGCCAGCTTTCTTCCGATCCGGCCAGGCGGAATACGCGCCGGCTCACAACTCTCCGGCCCGGTGCAGGGCCTCCCCGGCGGCCTCTTTCTGCCCGGCGGCCTCCAGGGCCCTGGCCAGATCCAGCCAAGCTTCGCGCAGATCCGGGCGCAGGGCCAAGCTTTGCCGGGCCAGGCTCTCGGCTACCGCCGGATCTTCTCCGGCCTCCAGGTAAAGCCGGGCCAGCATTTGCAGGGCCAGGGCATCATGGGGATCGTGGATCAGGGCCTCATACAGGGCTTCTCTGGCCGCCTGCGGGTCACCTTTCTTCAGGGCCAGCCGGGCCAGGCCGCGCCGGGCCAGACCCTGTCCGTCCGGATTCTCTCCGGCCTGAAGATAATATCTGGCGGCCTCATTCGGGCGGCCCTCTTCTTCCGCCAACCACCCCAAGCGGTGCAGCACAAAGACATTTCCCGCGTCCAGTTCCAGACAGCGCTGAAAATATCTTCCGGCCGCGGATGGAGAGTCCAGGTTTTGAGCCAGGGTTCCCAGGTTGTAGAGGGTATTGAAATCATCGGGAGATCGCCGCAGGGCCTCTTCCAGGCCGCGCCGGGCTTCTTCCTTTTGTCCCATGCCGGCCAGGGCCAGCCCCAGGGAATTCCAGGCCGGGATGTTGTCCGGGTCGCAGAGCAGGGAGCGGCGGTACTCGGCGATGGCCTCCAGGGTATGTTCCACGCCGCCCAGGTGCAGCAGCCGGTCGGCATTGATGTTCAGAGCCAGAGAATCCAGCCGCCCCAGGTGGGGCCGGGGTAAAAGCAGGG
This sequence comes from Desulfovibrionaceae bacterium, assembly GCA_009783115.1. Next base: position 3,187 of record WRHT01000058.1, read on the forward strand.
CGTAACGCAGGGCCTTCCGGGCGTTCTCCAGGCCGTCAGCCGGGTGAAAATCCAGAAAAGGGTGTTGGGCCAGCCCGAAGGCGCTTTCCAGTCCCAAATCCAGTTCCAGGGCACGGCTGAGGGTTTCCAGCCGTTCGGACAATATCCGCGCAAAGTTTTCCGGATCGTCTGAAGAGGAAGGCACAAAGAAGATCAGGCTGTTCATGGCGTAACGCCCCAGGAGCAGATCCTGGCCGAACATTTCCCGGCATCTGTCCGCCGCCCGTCCCAGAAGGTCTTCCGGGGACCGGGCCGGGCGATCCGGCTCCACGGAGTCCTCCGGATGCGGCAGAGGCGGCGGGGGTGGCTGGAGCGGGACGAAACGCCCCAGCACCAGGGCTGAAGCCGGGCATTTTTCGCGTTCGCGGCTCCAGTGGCGCAGGAAATCCGCTGGGAGAACATGCCGGGGGTCGTTTTGCTCCTGGCCGGCCAGGCGCAGGCGGTCTCCGGGCAGGGGGGGGAAGCCGGGTCGTCAAGGTGCAGCACCTCCGCCAGGGAATTGTTTTCTTCCGTGGCCAGGAGCAGGAGGTCGGCCTTGTAGACCGGGTGGCGATCTCCGTCGGCCTCCCAGACGGTGAAACCCTGGCCGGGTTTGGCGCCGGCCTCGCTCCCCAGGCTGATCAAGACCCTGGAGAAGGGGCGGGATTCCAGCACCCTTCCACCTTCATGCAGAATGTCGGCATAGGCTAGGGCGGGCAAGGCGCTGTCCGCGGCCAGATCCGCGGCCAGGCGTCCACGCCGCAGTAGGCGGCGGGCCTGTTCCGCCGGGGATAAACCTTCCAGGCCGCGCAAATCCAGCGGGACGCGCGTCTGCCCCAGGCTGATTCGCGCCCTGCATATCCGGCCGGTCAAAGCATCCCGGTTTTCAATCCCGGCCAGTTTCTCCGCCAGGCGCAGCCCCAGTTCCCTGCCGGCCAGCGGACCTTCTCCGGGCAGGAGCAGGGCCAGTTCATCCTCTCCGCTGCGGGCGGAAAAACCCTGTCCAGGCTGCAGTTTTTCCAGGGTGCGCCCCAGCATGGCCAGCAGTTCTTCCACCCGTAAATGGCCGTGCCGGCGCGCCAGTTCATCAAGTCCGTCCAGCCGGAAAATCAGCAGGCTGAATTCCCCGGCGGAGCGGCCGGAGGAATTTTTTAGTTCATATTCCAGCCAGGGAGCTGTGGGCCTCAGGGAAGAGCGCTCCGAGGAGGCGATTATACGTGACAGGCGTTCCAGTTCGGCGGCCACAGCCGTCAGCAGGGCCTGCCGATGGTGCAGGCCGGTGATGGGATCGCGCAGGGTTTGCCGGAAGAGCGCGGCCTTGTCCAGGCAAAGGCCGGCTAAGGCGGGCAAGGCGGGCAGCAGGGGGCGGATTTTCACGCCTCTGGGCAGGCGGGCCACGAAAAAACCGAGAAATTCCCCGCCCGGCTGGCGCAGGGGCAGCAGGAGCTTGCGTTCCCGCGCCAGATACTCCGCCGTGTCCGCCGGAGTTTCTCCGGCCAGGGCCGGCCGTGGAAAATAAAAGCTGTGCGCGCTGAAAGGGAATATTTCACGCAAACCAGCGCAGATCACCGCCTCCAGGCCCACCAGATCCATCCTTGAGAGCAGGGGCGCGGCTAAGGCGCCATCCGGGAGCTTATCTTGATCCATGCCTGCCCATACCTGAGAATCCCCAACTTGGAAAGGCGGGAATAACAGGGACGAGGCCCGAAATATTCCCGGCCATTGCCCATTGGGAAAATACCTTATAGAGATAGCCAACCTGGTGCTGAAAGCATGCTGGAAAAGCTGAAAAAATTTTTGCGGCGGCTGATTTTCGCTCCCCCGCCCAAGCGCCGCTATTGCCCGCATTGTGGCGGAGTGCGTTGTTTCGGGGCCTGCCAGTATCCGGATCCCCGTGAGGAAAATGGGCGCAGCCGGGCTTCCGGCAATGGTTCAGGGCCGGGTTCTTCTTGACGCATCGGAGGATGAGGTGTAATTCCGCATATTTGGGAAAGAGAATTGCCCCCGGATTCAGGAGAAAACCTGTGGAAGAGAATAAAAAGATGGGAGCCCGTGGCGGCGCCGTCAAGCTGGGCACAAAATCGCCGCGGGCCGCGGCCTTTATGCCCATGTTGCTGGAATTGGACCGGCAGGGAGAGCTAAACGAGGTCATCAAGAGCCGGGTGGTCAAGCTTTGCCATCTGCTGGATCAGGGCGAACAGGCTTATGCCAATGGTTTTTACAAGGACGTGGATTGCCTGGATCTTGAGAAGCGTTATGGGCAATGCCCGGCGGATGATCTGGCCGAACTGGAGGCGGGAGGGCTGACCTTTAGCCTGGCCGGGCGCATTATGACCATGCGCTCCTTCGGCAAAGTGGCCTTTTTCGATCTCCATGACGCCAGCGGCAAGCTCCAGGGCTACCTGTCCCGGGAAGATGCGGACGAGCGATCCTATGCCGTCTTCAAAAACCTGGATGTCGGAGATATTATCGGGGTGCGCGGGTCCTTGTTCCGCACCCGCACGGACGAACTGACCCTGCGTTGCCGCGAGCTGACCCTGCTGACCAAGTCGGTGCGCCCTCTGCCGGAGAAGTATCATGGCCTGAAGGACCAGGAGCAGCGTTATCGCCGCCGTTATCTGGATCTCCTGGTCAACCCGGAGAAAAGGGATATTTTCGCCAAGCGTATCCGGATTATCCGGGAATTCCGCCAGCTTATGGAGGAAGAAGGTTTCATGGAGGTGGAAACCCCGATCTTGCAGCCCATCCCCGGCGGGGCCACGGCCAAGCCTTTTGAGACGCACCATAATGCCCTGGACATGACCATGTATTTGCGCATCGCGCCGGAACTGTATCTGAAGCGTCTGCTGGTGGGAGGTTTTGAAAAGGTTTTTGAGATCAACCGGAATTTCCGCAACGAGGGCATCTCCACCCGGCATAACCCGGAATTCACCATGTGCGAATTCTACTGGGCCTATGCCACTTTTGAGGACTTGATGGAGCTCACGGAAAAAATTTTTTCCACCCTGGCCCTCAAGATCTGTGGAGATACGCGCATCAGCTATGCCGGGCAGACAATTGATCTCAGTCCGGGCTGGAAGAGGCTCGGGTTTTACGAGGCCTTGCAGAGCGTGGGGGGGCATGCCCCGGATCTGTACGGAAACTACGCGGCCTTGAGCGGGCATATCCGTGGGCGGGGCGAAAAAATTATCGCGGGCGAAAGCCTGGCCAAACTCCAGGCCAAACTCTTTGATCTGGATGTGGAACCGAAATTGCTTCAGCCCCATTTTATATGCCATTACCCGGCGGAGATTTCTCCGCTCTCCAGGCGTAACAACCTGCGGCCCGATTTGACCGATCGTTTTGAGTTGTTCATCTGCGGGCGAGAAATGGCCAATGCCTTTTCAGAGCTTAATGATCCGGCGGATCAACGGGCGCGCTTCGAGGCCCAGGCGGAGGAAAAGGCCGCAGGCAACGAAGAGGCCCATTTCATGGACGAAGATTACCTGCGCGCCCTGGAGTACGGCATGCCCCCGGCAGCCGGCGCGGGCATCGGGGTGGATCGCCTGGTCATGCTGCTGACCGATTCGCCGTCCATCCGCGAGGTCATTCTTTTTCCCACCCTGAAGACCGAGGCCCAGTCCTAGCCTATGCGCTTTGAACTCTTTATCGCTTTGCGTTATTTGCGGGCCAAGCGCCGGCAGACCTTCATTTCGGTCATTTCCGTGTTTTCCATGGTCGGCGTGGCCTTGGGCGTGGCCTCGCTCATTGTGGCCATGGGCATTATGAACGGCTTCACCACGGAATTGCGGGAAAAAATTATGGGAGCCACCCCCCAGGTGGTGATCTACAACCTGTACGAAGGCATGCAGGATTATGAGGAGCTGCGCCGGAGGATCCTGGAAGTTCCCGGCGTGTTGAGCGTCGCGCCTTTTCTTTATACCGAGCTGGCCATCTCCTCTCCCAGGGGAGTCAAGGGCCTGATGACCAGGGGCATAGAGGCCGAAGGCGGCCCCTCTTCCGTTGCCATGCTGAATAACCTGCTAAGCGGGAATTTGCGATATTTGAACCATCCGCCGGATGTCGACGAGGGAGGGGATGATTCCGCCCCCCTGGCCGCCAGGGGGATCATCATCGGCAAAGAACTGGCCGATAATCTCCAGGTTGGGGTGGGATCACGGGTTAACCTGCTGGTGCCTTCCGGACGCCGGGGGTCGGCCGGGGTCAGTCCGCGGGTGGTCAGCTTCGCGGTGGCCGGGGTATTCAGCACCGGCATGCTGCATTTTGACGGTTCCCTGGGCTTCATCAGCCTGGAAGCGGCCAGAGAGATAATGGGCATCAAGGATGAACGGGTCAACGGCCTGGAACTTACCCTGGGAGATCCCTTTAAGGCGGATCAGGCCGCCCTGGCGGTGAGCGGCCTTTTGGGCGACCGCTATACCGTCCGCACCTGGATGGAGAGCAACGTCAACCTCTTTGCCGCCCTGAAGCTGGAAAAGCTGGCCATGGGCATAGTGCTTTCTCTTATTGTGCTGGTGGCCTCTTTTTCCATCATTGCCAGCCTGATCATGCTGGTGATGGAAAAAACCAGGGATATAGCGGTGCTGATGTCCATGGGCGCAACCCGCAAGGCCATCAGTAAAATTTTCCGCCTGCAAGGACTGATCATCGGTCTCACCGGCACGGCCTTCGGTTTCGCCGCCGGATGTCTGCTCTGTTTTCTGCTCCGTCGTTATAAATTCATCCAGCTTCCGGAAAAGGCCTACCCAATGAACTATGTTCCCGTGTTGCTGCAATGGCAGGATCTCTTTTTGATCACGCTGGGCGCGGTGCTGATCTGTTACCTGGCCACCCTGTATCCCGCCAGGCAGGCTTCCGGCCTGGAGCCGGCGGAGGCGTTGCGCGCGGAATGAATACCCCGGTCTATGCCCTAAAAAAACTCAGCAAGATTTACAGCGGCCCGGCCGAGAACCTGGTCATTCTGCGGGAGATTGACCTGGAGATTGAGCCGGGTGAATATATGGCCATTGTCGGGGCCTCC
>WRHT01000059.1 GCA_009783115.1 Desulfovibrionaceae bacterium
GCTTCATCCACCCCCTGACCATCCTCTCCGGACTGCCCTCGGCGGCGATCGGAGCCCTGGCCACCCTGCTGATCTTCGGCAAAGATTTGGATATCTACGGTTTCGTGGGCATAATCATGCTCATCGGCATCGTGAAAAAGAACGCCATCATGATGATCGACTTCGCCCTGGCCGGGCAGCGTCTGCACGGCCTGGACACGGAGGAGGCCATCCTCCGGGGGGCCTTGACCCGCTTCAGGCCGATCATGATGACCACCCTGGCCGCCATGATGGGGGCCGTGCCCATCGCCGTGGGTTACGGCGCAGGGGGGGAAGCCCGCCAGCCTCTTGGGCTGGCCGTGGTCGGCGGGCTCATCGTCTCGCAGCTGCTCACCCTTTACCTGACCCCGGTATATTTCGTTTACCTGGATCGCCTGAAAAATCCGGCGAAAATCCTCGCCAAGGCGAATTTCAGGCGCGCCCTCGCCGCCGCCGGAAAGATCCCAACCGCCCCTAAAAAACAGCAACGCGGCAAAACTGTATGACGTTTGCCAGGGGTGAGGGCCTCGGCCCCTCCCGCGGGTGAAACCCCCTGACCATCGGCCAGCCGTTAAAAACCGGAATGCCCGCAAGACTATCAGCAACGAGTAAGCAACGGGGTTTTTGTGAACGAAGTTATTGATTTACAGTTTTATGCCCAGATCAGGGAAATTTTGGCGGCGGCCAGAAACAAGGTCTATTTTGCCGCCAATTTCGCGATGGTGGAGGCTTACTGGAATATTGGAAAGAGTGTCGTGGAAAAGCAAGGCGGCGAAACACGGGCCGAATACGGCACGAAGCTGCTTTCCGAACTTTCAGCACAGATGACCGTTGATTTCGGCAAGGGCTTCACCGTTACGAATTTGCAGAATATGCGTTTGTTTTATTTGGCTTTTCCAAATTCCCACACACTGCGTACTGAATTGAGCTGGTCGCATTATCGCCTGTTAATGCGCGTTGAAAGCGAACAGGCACGCCAATTTTATCTGGACGAGTGCGTGAAATCCATATGGAGTACGCGGCAGTTGGAGCGCCAGATCAACAGTTTTTTCTATGAGCGGCTTCTGTCGAGCCAGAACAAAAGCGAAGTGGTGGCAGAAATCCAAGCACTCGCACCCGCCAAAACACCGGAAGACGTGATCCGCGACCCCTATGTCCTGGAATTTCTCGGCCTGGAGCCCAATGCTTCATTTTTTGAAAATGATTTGGAACAGGCGCTTATTGAGCATCTGCAAAAATTCCTGCTGGAGTTGGGACGCGGATTTTCCTTTGTGGCCCGACAAAAACGGTTCACCTTTGACGGCAGACATTTTTATATCGACCTTATTTTCTACAACTATCTTTTGAGATGCTTTGTCCTCATTGACCTCAAGCTGGGCGACCTGACACACCAGGACTTGGGGCAGATGCAAATGTACATCAATTACTACACTCGTGAAATGATGAACGAAGGTGATAATCCGCCCATCGGCATTGTACTCTGTGCGGACAAAAGCGATACGGTTGTTAAGTACACACTACCGGAGCAAAACACACAAATTTTTGCGTCAAAGTATAAGCTCTATCTCCCCACAGAGGATGAATTGCGACTGGAATTGCAGCGAGAATACAACGCTATGAAAGACGAAGTAAAAAGATAGATCGTCCTTTAGACAATCTCCATTTGAAGAGCCGAACCCGGCCAGTCTCTCTTGATTTTCAAGAATTTTTGGACTGTTTCAGATTCGGCTGTATTATTTTCTGGAGGCGGCACCCAGATTCGAACTGGGGATAAAGGTTTTGCAGACCTCTGCCTTGCCACTTGGCTATGCCGCCTTAGCGTTTCGCACGCAACAAGGGGTCTTTTTTACCCCTCCGCCGCCCTTTTGACAAGCACTATCTGACGGCAGGCTATTCCCGGCTGTGGAAATCACGCCAAGCGACGCGACGCATTCAGGCGTGATTCTTTCTACCATTTAAAGGGGTTGGCGCGGGGCGCTGTTTGCAGCGCTTTCGATTTAAGATAAAAATACTTCTGCCCCGAACGGCTGCTTATGGTAATCCAGCCATGTTCAAGTTCCCAGGTGCCAAGGCCGTCGTCTTTCCCGTGCAGCTTTCTAAGAATCGGCAACGGCTGTATATCCGTTGGAATGTCACGCCTCTTTGCCGCCGCTTCTCCTTTCTCGGGTCTTGGAACAAAAAGAGGATATGCGGTGTGTCTGTCCGTAAGGCCCACCATCCAGCCATTGTCCGTCTCCAAGACCTTGAAGGGGCCTTGCACATATTCCTTTCCTTGAATCTGGGCCGGGGCGAATTGCGCCGAATCATCACCTTCCCGGCGCACCGACTGAAAATCAAAGCCGCTGCGTTTACACGCCGAAGTCCCCAATATCGCTACAAAGAGCAGCGCGGACGCGATTACGCAATTCCGGGACATAAGATTTTGCACCTCTGACTTATTTTGTATGACAAAAAGAAAATAGCTACAAGTCCTTTCCGTACGCCTGAAAAGTTGATTTCCGGCGGAGCATGGTCTATGCCGAAGCAATGAATTCCTCCGCATCCCGGCCGCCGGAACGGGCGCGGCTCACGTCCATGGGTCTGGCTTACGCCCTTGGAGCCTTCAACGACCATTTTTTCAGGGCGGCCTTTCTGCTCCTGGCAGCCACATATGGTCAGCACAGTCTGCAAGACGCGGCCCCCCTGCTTTTCTTCCTGCCCTTTGCGCTCTTCTCGGCCTGGACCGGCTGGCTGGCCGACCGCCTGCCCAAAAAATCAATTATCGTCTGCTCCAAGGCCCTGGAACTGGCGGCCATGGGGTTGGGTCTGCTGAGCATGTATGCCATGCACTGGAACGGCATGATGGCGGCAATATTCATCATGGGCCTGCAATCGGCCCTGTTCAGCCCGGCTCTGAACGGCTCCATCCCGGAGATCTTCCCGGTGGAGTCCGTGCCCGGAGTCAATGCCCTGTTCAAGCCGGCCGCCGTCTCCGCCTTGCTGCTGGGAATTTTCCTGGCCGGCTTGCTCGAAGCCCTGATTCCTGGAGGAATACACGGCCACGGGCGGCTGGCCGTGGGGCTGATCGCGATGCTGGCTTCCCTGGCCGGCCTGGGCGCGGGCATAGCCATGCGCCGTACGCCGCGCCCCCAAACCCAGCCCCGCCCCTTTCCCCTGTTCGGCCCGGTTGATTCCCTGCGCCAGATCCTGGCCTGCCGCATCGAAGATCGCCCACTCTTTCTGGCGCTGGCCGGAGAATCCGTATTTTACGCCATCTCGGCCTTTACCGCGCTCTGCATCCACGAGCTGGCCACACAACAGATGAACCTTTCCCCGGCCGGCGCGAGCCTGCTGTCCGTGTCCCTGCTGGCCGGCGTCTGCGCCGGATCCTTGCGGGCCGGGAGGCGGGAGGCCGCCTCCTGGCGGAGAACATTGCTTCCGGACGGATGCGGCATGGCCGCCGGCCTGCTCCTGGCCTCCGCCGCCCCTCTGCTCCCCGGAACATGGCCGCCTTTTTTCTTTCTGCTGGCAGTATCCGCCTACACCGGCTTCCGCGGCGGGCTTTACCTCATTCCCCTGGCCAGCTTCATCCAGATTCGCCCGGCGGCCGCGGATAAGGGAAGAATTTTGGGCATTTCCAACTTCGCCGCCTTTTCCGGGATCATCATGGCCGGCCTGCTTTTTAACCTGGGTGAGGGTTTAAGCCAGGCCCAGCCTCTGATAGCCTGCTCCCTATGCCTGCTCTGCTTTCTGGCCTGGGCCGCAAGAACGCTCCGGGAGCTGCCGGACGCCAGTCTGGCTGACCGGGCCGCCGGGCTGATCCGGCTGATCCCGCTGGCCCTTATCTCCCTGCGTTACCGGGTGCGCGTCATCGGCCTGGACAAGATCCCCGCCGGCGGCTCCTTGCTCTTTATGCCCAACCACCCAGCCCTGATTGATCCGGTGATCGTGCAGGCCCTGCTGCTCGGAATAAAACCCCGTCCTCTGGCGGATGCCAGCCGGATGCGCGGATTTCTGGGCAGGATCGCGGCCAGGGTTTTCCGCATCGTGCTGATCCCGGACATGGAGGAAGGCAACCCCAAGACCGCCGTGCGGGGAATTAGAGAAGGCCTGCGGATCGTAATCGAGATGCTTAATAGCGGAGAAAGCGCAATCTTCTACCCCGCCGGACGCATCCTGCGTTCGTCAACGGAAAGGCTGGGCAATAATTCCGGGGCGGCAAGGCTCCTGGCAGCCTGTCCGGAGACGCGGATCATCCTGGCGCGCAGCTCCGGGCTCTGGGGCAGCTCTTTCAGCTACGCGGGGACCGGGCGATCTCCGGACTTCGCCAGGGAGCTACTGCGCGGACTGCTGGCCCTGGCGGGCAACTGCGTATTGCTGACTCCCAGGCGCGAAGTGCTGGTGGAATTCGTCGAGGCCACGGACCTGCCCCGTGACGGAAACAAGAAAGAACTGAACCGCCGCCTGGAAAACTTTTACCGGGGAGCGGAGCGTCCGCCCCTGGCGGTGCCGCGTTTTTTCTGGCGGAAACGGTGCGCAAAGCAGGCCGTCACAACTGAATCGTCTGTAGCGCCGCGCATTGGCTAGGAGCCTAAAAAAATTGTAGTCAGCTCGATATACCCTCCAAAGCCTTTTCTAACTTTTCTCGTTCCCCGCTCTCGTCTGTGCGGAAGCGCCTGAGTGGTATTCTGAGAGCCTCAAAAATAGAGTCTTTCAAGCGATCCCGTTCTTCCTGCCTGCTGCCTTTTTCGTGGAAAGCAACGCCGTCCACCTCCACGCCGAGAACAGGGACATTCCCAAATTGGTTGCAAATCAACAAGTCCACATGCGTATTCTCATGTTCAGCATATTTTCTTTGCTCATTGGTAAGTTGGTCGCCCGGTCTAAGCAATTTTTTCAATGGATAATGTACATTTACGGTGTATTTTGCATATCTTTCCTGTTGCAAAATTTTATAGATCAGGTCGTACATTAAATTTTCACTATCATAGTTTGACGGCCGTTCTCTGTCCTTGAAAAATTCTCGGCGTTCCTCGGCGTAGCATTTGTATAAGTAGTCAAAAACTGAGCGTATCTCACTATGGACAACGTCCATGTTGTTATACTGGATGTATTGGACGAGATCGTTGATATTGGAATCTCTGGTGTCCTCATTGCCGTGTATGAGTAACACCATTTGGCGTTGAGCCCTGGAGACCGCCACGTTGATGCGATTGGCGTTGTCGACAAACTCGTTGTAGTCATTGGCAACTGTAGAGAAAATAATTGTTTCGTGCTCCCTACCCTGGAATTTATCCACGGTGTCCGCCTTGATTTTTGTGCCGTCAAACTCTTGTTTGAGTACATTCGCCTGTTTCACAAAGGGTGCTGTAATGCCAATACAATCCTTGTCTGGATTCAAGTTGAGATCGCGAAAAATTTCGTTCTCAATTACATCGACTTGCCGCCGGTTAATATTTCCTCGTGCATGATTACCTGGTACTGTTTTGTATACCAGGAGTGGCTTTTTATTATCTTTTGGGTCAGGTTCCGTTAAAATAATCAATTTATTTTTATAAAATTTTTTATTGCAGAATTCTATGATCTTTGGGTGACAGCGGTAGTGTTCTCGCAATTGCGTATTGGGGATATCTGGGAACAATCCAGAAAGTGAACTCAGGAGACTATTAGTGGCGTACCTGTAAGGCTCCGGCAAAGAAAACTCCTGAAATATGCGGTTTGAGAGGGCAACGTGTTCGCCTTTGACGACGTTTTGGAGCTGTTTCAAATCGCCAACAATGACGGCTTTTTTTGCACAGGCGAGTGCCAAAGCACCTGCGGTCAGATTTATCTGGGACGCTTCGTCCATGATGACTGTGTTGTATATGAAATTATCTGAGAGGCTGCTTCGAAGAGCAAATGTGGTGCTCAGGATGACTGGATAATCCTGGACGACGGCACTGGAATTTTTCCAGAGATCATCGAGCGTATATATTTTTCTCTTGCGTGCCGTATATTTTCTATGAAGGAATGCTTTAAAAAGCTGCATGGACCACTGGGAGTATTCCTCCTTCTTTTTGTCGAAGGAGAAGCCGGAGAGGGCATCTGATAATTGCGTTATACGCGCTTGAAGTTCAGCGCGCTTTTGTTCATAAAAGTGTTTTTGGCAGACCAAAACCATGTCTCCAAAGAAAAGGCTATAAAAACTGGCATCGGCAAGGCCAAAGCGGAAAAAATTCTTGATGCGTTTCCAGAAGCTGAATCGCTCGCCGCGCTCGGCTGCATATTCACAGGTCAACCAAAGTTGGAGAGCTTTCTTAGCATCTATTTTTCGAAACGTTTTCAGGGAAGGAGCGGCGGCATACGCATCGCCGTGATATTGGATATAGTGAGAAATTTCGACTTCAAGGGCATCCTGTTCCCGTTTTAGTAAGGACAGATCGTTTTTCTTCTTCAACATCTCGTTCAGATCGGCAAAAAGTGTGTGGAGTTCACCGCGAAGTAATTCTTCTTCCTGTGAACCCATGCTCCAGTCCGACATGTCCGGCAGTTTTGGCTGGTTGCCGATAAAGGCGCTTTTGTTATCTTTTTTGCCGAGCGGGGCTGCGATAAATCCCAGTCCGGCCTTTTCGAGCTTCTCCAGCACATTTGAGGTGGCAGCATTGTTGTTGGAGACCACTGCAACGACTTCGCCGTTCATGACGCTGTTGGCCACGAGGTTCAGGATGGTCTGAGTTTTGCCTGTACCGGGCGGCCCCTCAATGAGAGTCAAAGAGTGGCACATGGACTGCTCTACGGCAGCTTTTTGGCTGAGATTGAAGCTGAAAGGATAGATGGGCGTTGGCTGCTTGCTCGACAACTGCGAAGGCGGTTTTCCGTGTAAATAGGCCGCCAGTACGCTGTCCTCCCGGACGAAAGAAAGACGGTCATATTGCTTTTTCAAAAAGCTTTCGCTCTCGTTGTCTGGGTCTTTTTTATCAACGCATTCCGCAGCAACTCGTTTCAAATACTCCAGGCAATCGTTGGAACATTGATCCGCCAAACCATTCCGCACGAGTTGCACTTCGTCCTTTCGAAAAACTTTGGGAGGCTTTGACTCCTTGCCGTATACGATGCGAATATGGTGGTCAAAAACCAGGACATACTGCATGTCGAAAATATGCTTGCCATCCTTGAAGACTATGGCTTGGTCAGGCAAAAGTTTTTCTGGATTTTGATATATTTCGGCATTGCTTTTGTTGTACGAATAGGGTTTGTTGAGATCACTCGTAAAAACGATTTCAACCTTGTCCCCAAAGATACTGCATGAATGTATGCCCTGAGTTCTGTCTTTGCCATTGACAAAAATAAGATGATTATCGGGATTCATGTTGACCTTACCCCGTCAGGTGTGCCAAGTTTAGGTTAAAGGTACGCCGATTCATACCTATAAGATCACAGCCCCGCCGCTCGGAATAGCCATGCTCCGCCTTTACATACGTCGCGGCTATGCGGCAAACGGCAGGCCTCAGAAGTTTTTTGACAGCACATCCTTGAGAACAAAAATATCCAGCGCCTGCTCGCCCACCAGTTTTTTCAGACGGGCGTTTTCCGCTTCCAGGTGCTTCAGGCGCTTGGCGTCAGAAACACTCATACCGCCAAACTTGCCGCGCCACGTATAAAAGGTCGCATCGGAAAAACCGTTCCGACCGGCATAGATCCGCAACTTTTACCCCAGCCTCCGCCTGTTTCAAAAAACCGATAATTTGTTCCTCGCTGAATCTGCCACGTTTCATTTAATTGCTCCTGCCGGAGCACTAACTTGTCAATGGTATACTTTCAAGGGGGAAGGTCATAGTTGCCCCCCGTTTTTGCGAGGTGTAAACGGATTTTTTGAGGCGTTGCAGGTCAGAGTGTTTCAATAAAAGTGAAGTCCCACAAGGTATTTTGTACTTTGTGGGACTTCATGGATTGTCTTTTTGGAGCGGGAAACGGGATTTGAACCCGCGACTTCAACCTTGGCAAGGTTGCACTCTACCGCTGAGTTATTCCCGCTCATAATCAGGCGCAAGAGCAAGCCCGCGAACCTGAGAGAAGGGCT
>WRHT01000060.1 GCA_009783115.1 Desulfovibrionaceae bacterium
AATCCACCGGCTGAATGTCTCTTTTTCTATCGGGAAAATGGATGAAAAGCGCGGCGGCACCGGCGGCAACATCGCCTATAATCTGGCCCTGCTGGGTGAGCCGGGCATCCTGCTGGCTTCAGTAGGGCGTGATTTCGGGCCTTATGAAGCCTTTTTGCGCCGGGCCGGCCTCTCCCTTGAAGGCCTGCGCCGCCTGCCTGATGAATTCACCGCCGGGGCCTATATCACCACGGATTTGCAAGACAACCAGATTACCGCCTTCCACTCGGCGGCCATGAACATGCCCTGCGGTTATGTCTTTCCAGCTCTGGACCCGGCTGTGGACTTGGGCATTATCGCCCCGACCAACAACGAAGACATGGAAGAACACGCCAAATTTTATAGGTCCAATGGCATCCGCTATATTTTTGACCCTGGGCAGCAGATTATCGGTTTAAGCCTGGAGCGGCTCCTGGCCGGCATAAACGGCGCGGCCATGCTGGTCAGCAATGATTACGAGCTGGAGCTTATTCTGAATATGTTCAAGGCGGATCTGTCCAAGTTGCTGGAACTTGTGCCGGTGGTGATTACCACCCTGGGCCATGAAGGATCGCGCATCTCCCGCCGGGGGATGGAAAGCGCGCATATCCAGGCGGCCAGGGCCGCCTATGTGCACGACCCCACCGGGGCGGGCGACGCTTACCGGGCCGGGCTGATCAAGGGGTTGCTCCACGGCTTGCCCCTAGAGGAGTGCGCCTGCTTGGGGTCGGTGTGCGCTTCTTTTTGCGTGGAGCGCTTGGGCACCCAGGAACACTATTACGATTCGAAGGCGGTGGCCGAGCGGCTCCTGGAAAATTACGGCCTGCGGCTAGGCCTGGATTTTACGCCGCTCTTCGCCGGGGATGGGGAATAAAGCGCATGGAAAAAATTACGGAATACCGCGCCCCAAGCGGCGGGAAACCGGCGATTCCGGACAAGTCCGGCGGGAGGTAGGCGGGTTTTATGCTATCAGGGCGGCGGACCGCGCTTTTCTTTTTGTTTTTGTCAGTAACGCTTTTGGGGGCGGCCCTAGGGCCGGCTGGGGGGATGGCGGCTTCACCCGTGGCTGTGGATCAGCTTTCCGGGGTTTTGCCGCTAAAAAATTCCGCCGCCTATCTGGTGGACCCCGGAGGCCGGATGACGGTGCAGGAGGCCGCTTCTCCCAGGCGGAACGAGCATTTCCGGCCTCTGGCCGCGGGTTTGCCCTGGAACGAAAGCGGCGCGCTCTGGCTGCGGGTTTCCTTGTTCAGGAACAACCCGGCCTCCGGGCGGGAGCGCGTGGTTTTTCGGATGGATTTGGGGAGGGACGCGCCTCCGGCCAGGATATACTGGGCGGAGAAGCTGAATCCGGAGGGAGAGGTCAGAGAGTGGCGGGACGCCCCGGCCTCGCGCCAGGGAATTCTTACCCTGCCGGACCCGGAATTTTTGCCCATGACCGTGTATTTGCGTCTGGAGCGTCTGCCTGGATTCTGGTTTGATCCCTTGCTCTTCGGCAGGGGGACCGTGCCGCCTGATGAGGAGCTGGCCTGGACGTTGGCCCTGCGCGCCTTGCTGGCCCTGGTCATTTTGATCTGCCTTTTGCGCGGCGCGATCCAGGGCGAAGGCTGGCGCGTCTGGGGGGCTATGGCCCTGGCCTGCGCCTTGATCTACGCCATGTATGGCGATAACGGCGTGGAACTGCTCCGGATCCGCCTGGAAAATGTTCCGCGCCTTCTGGCGCCGGGGCTGGCGGTAATGATCCTGCCGCACCTGGGGCGTTATCTTATGGATGGCGGCGATGAAGGGGCCTTGGGCAAGAGCTTGATATTTTTCAGCCTGCCCGGAATGATCCTGGCCCTCCTGCCTCTGATGCCGGATTTCGGCTGGACCGCCCGGCTGCTTCCTTTCGCGCCGCTGGCTCTGCTTCCGCCGTTTATGCTCGCCTGCTGCGTCTGCCTGGCGCGCAAGAGCGGAGGCGCGGCCTATGCCCTTTTGCTTCTTCCGCCTTTGGCCGGCGCTCTGGCGGCTTTGTATGTCCTGCGCTTCCAAGTGGAATTGCCTTTCAGGGAGCTTGGGCCGCAGATTTCCAGTTTCGGCTGGCTGGTGTCCGGACTCTTCCTGTCGCTGATGAAAGGTCCGGATCCCAGGGAAAAGAAAGATTTTTTCCCCCTGGACAGTTACCTGGAAAGCGGGGGACCTCCCATGGAGGCTCCGGAGGAAAATCCGGTCTTGGACGCATTTATGCGGGAGGGCTTATACCCAAAGGACGCGGTCCCGCGGGAAGCCTCGAAAGCCGGATGGACGCAGGGGCGGAATGAGGGCGCTCCAGTACTTCCCGTGTATGCGGACGGCGAGGAAGCGGTCCTGGAGCTGGATGCCAGTTTACGTCTGCCGGATGCGCCGGAAGAAATTCGGGCAGGGGAAAGCGCTTCCGGACTTGCCGATGGGCCTGGGGCGCTGTATATCCGGGATTCGGAAGAGCCGGGCCTGGTTTTGATAAAGTCCGCGGAAGCAGGGGGAGACTTTGCCGTGGAACAGCGGCCGGTCTTCAACCTGGTCGAGCTCATCCGGCATATCCACGAACAGGTCCTGCCGCTGGCCGAAGCCAGGGGGATCAATCTTTCCTGGTTTGTGGCCCCTTCGCTCCCGCTGTTTTATCAGGGCGATGCGGATCGCCTTTCCCGGCTCATCCGGTTTCTGGTGCGGGGCAGCGTGGAGGCGGCGGAGAACGGTTCGGTGCGCCTGAGCGTGCGTGAGGCCCTGGAAGCCGGACAGGGACGGTTGCGTTTCAGTCTCCTGGAAGTCTGCATGAACATCGAGCAGATGCGTCTTCCTTCAGAATGGATGAACCAGGCCTGGGAGCAGGCCTGCGCCTCTGGCTTTGTCTTTAATATGGATTTTGCCCCGGACCAGGGCACAACCTTTTCCTTTACCCTGGATTGCGCGCCTTCATGGGATCCTGCACAGCCGCCGGGGTCATGCGCCCCACCCGCTGAAGAAAAGTCCGCGCCGCCCGCGCCGTCCGTTCCAAAACCGGATCGGCTGAAAGGGCCGGGGTACGGCTATAAGAAAAAACAGGAGGAGTCCCTGCCCCCGCCCGAGGAGATCCTGCCTCCGCTCAGGGAATATGTGATCTTGCTGGATCCGGCGGCCAGCGGGCGCAGACTGATGAAGCGCCAGTTGGAAGGGCTGCCGCATAAGCCTCTGGAAGCAAAGAACGCGGCGGAGGCGCTCAGGGTTTGCGCGGATCATCCGGTGGGGCTTCTGCTTTTTGACGCGGACATGCCGGAATTGGAACTGCGGGAGGCTATAGGAAAGATCCGGGACGCCGACCTGGCTCGCGGCATGGCGGCTACTCCGGCCCTGGCCTTGCTTTCGCATGAATCTCAAGCCGAAAGGATGCTGCGCCTTGGTTGTACCGAATGTCTGGTAAAATTCATCAGCCGCTCCGAGTTCCAGGAAACGGCGCTGCGTTTATGCCCGCACCCGGATCATCCATCTTCGTCCTGGTCCGGGGACGAAGAGGATCAGGTCCTGCCCCTGCATCCTGAACCCATGGCTGATAAGGTCCACAGGGTACCCCTGGAAGATATGTTTGTCCTGGATGAGTATGACGGGCCGGTAGTCACGGGCGCTGAGGGAGTCTGGCGATCCTCCCTGCCGGAAGATCGGAGGAATGTCCCGGCCCTGGCCATTGCCGACGACCCCGGCGATTTCATGTACGCGGAGATGCGTTCTTCAATTCCCGGTTTTCTGGAAGCGTTGCGGGAGGGTTTGCGGGATTTGCAAGACTCCGTGGAAGCCGTGGATTTGGCCGGGCTGGAAAAGGCCGCCTCTCTGATGTTGCGTCAGGGGGAGGTTTACGGGCTGGTCCCCCTTACGCGCATGTCCGTGTGCGTGTTTGAGGCCGCAAGGTCCGGCGAGGCCGAGGCGGCGGCGGAACTGGCCGAAGCCCTGGCTGAGCGCGTCCAGCGTTATATTTCCAGCCTGGAACTGACCCATAGGCAATCCGGCGGATGACGCTCTAGAAATAAGTCATGGATATTTTTTTCAGTTCCCGCAAGCTGCGCAGGGCCGCGTATTCGGTCAGCCCGGTTTTTTGAGAGAGTTCGGCCATGCCCGCCGCGCAGTCTTCCTCCCGCCGGCCGTGGAACATGGTGAAAAATTCCCAGGGCCAGCGGTCCTTCTCCGGGGAAGGACGGTAATAGCAATGTGAAATCTGCGGCAGGGCGGTGGCTGCCCGCGCCGCCGCGTCCGCTTCCTGCCGATCCTTCACCTTCCAGGCCACCATTAGGTTATGTTTGTAGCCGGCGCGCTGGTGTTTCAGGCTGGCCCCGAAACGCCGGATCACCACGGCGTCCTTCAGAGAACGCAAAAGTTCCAGCACCTCGTCCTCAGTGGAGCCGGCCAGGACGGCGATGTCCGCGTAAGGAGTAGCGCTGTCCGGCAGGTTTTTCTGCGCCAGGGCCAGGATTCGCCTTTCCGTTTGGGTGAATTCGCTGTATGTTTTTCCCATTCCGAAAGCATAGCCTAAAAGATCGGAGAAGACAAATGCGTGCGGTCATTCTTGGCGGGGGAAGCTGGGGCACGGCCCTGGGCAACATGCTTGCGGCCAAGGGGCTGGAGGTTGCCTTGTGGCTGCGCGATGCGGAAGTTGCCCTGGCGGTGAACGCCCGCCACGAGAATACGCGCTACCTGCCGGGTCTGACTCTGCACGGGGGGCTGCGGGCCAGCCTGGACCCGGACGAGGCTTTTGCCGGGGCGGAGCTTTGCGTTCTGGCGGTGCCTTGCCAGGGCGCCCGCGCCGCGCTGCGCTCCCTGGCCTCGCGCTTCACCCCGGATTTGCCCCTGATTTGCGCCAGCAAGGGGCTGGAACTGGTCAGCCGCAAGACCATGTCGGGCATGGTCGCGGAAGAGCTGCCCCGGACGCCGTACGCGATTCTTTCAGGGCCGTCTTTCGCGGCCGAGGTGCTGCGGGAGCTGCCCTGCGCCGTGGCCCTGGGTTGCGCCGACAAAAATTTGGGCGGCCGTCTGCGCCATATTTTTTCCACCTCGCGTTTCCGGGTTTATTCCAGCGTGGACGTTCTGGGGGTGGAACTGGGCGGAGCCTTGAAAAATATTATCGCCATCGCCGCCGGGGTCAGCGACGGTCTGGGTTTGGGGCATAACGCCAGGGCCGCGCTCATAACCCGCGGTCTGGCCGAAATGAGCCGCTTGGGCGCGGCCCTGGGGGCGCAGCCGATCACCTTTATGGGTCTGTCCGGCCTGGGGGATCTGGCGCTCACCTGCGCGGGGGATCTCTCGCGTAACCGGCGGGTGGGCCTGGGGCTGGCCGCCGGTAAAAACTTGGAACAGATCCAGGCGGAAATAGGCATGGCCACCGAAGGGGTCAAGACCACCGAGGCGGCTCTGGCCCTGGGCCGGGACTTGGGAGTGGAACTGCCGGTGGCCGCTACGGTGCATACCTTGCTGCGCGGTTCCCTGGATGCCGGGGAGGCGGCCAGGCAACTGATGGCGCGGGCGCTTAAAGAAGAGTAATCTTGGTAAAGAGAGGAATTATGGAAAAACGCTCAGAGGAATTGTTCGGCCTGGCCCGGAAGTATATCCCAGGCGGGGTGAACAGCCCGGTGCGCGCCTGCCTGGCGGTGGACAGCGTTCCATTGTTCATTGTCCGGGGCCGGGGCAGCCGGATCATCACGGCGGACGGGGTGGAATATATTGACTTTGTGCAGTCATGGGGGCCGCTGATCTTGGGACATGCCCATCCGGGAGTGCTTCGGGCGATAGTGGAAGCGGCGGAGCGCGGAAGCAGTTTCGGAGCGCCTTGCGAGGCGGAGGCGCGCCTGGCTCAGGACGTCTGCGCGGCTTTGCCCGCAATGGAAATGATCCGCATGGTAAGTTCCGGCACCGAGGCGACCATGAGCGCCCTGCGCCTGGCGAGGGCCTTTACCGGACGCAACCGGCTGGTAAAGTTTGACGGCGGCTATCACGGCCACGGAGACCCCTTCCTGGCCAGGGCCGGATCCGGGGTCGCCACCCTTTCCCTGCCCGGCACTCCCGGAGTGCCGCCGTCGGTGGTTGAGGATACGCTCATCGCCCCCTATAACGATGACCGGGCGGTGGAGGAACTCTTCCGCCGGCAGGGGGAGGAAATTGCCGCTATTTTCGTTGAGCCGGCGGCCGGCAATATGGGACTGGTGCTTCCTGAACCTGGTTTTTTGGAGGCCTTGCGCGCCATCTGCGATCGCTACGGCGCCCTGCTGGTTTTTGACGAGGTGATCACCGGGTTCAGGGTTTCCTATAATGGCGCCCAGGGATATTACGGAGTAAAGCCGGATCTGACCACTTTGGGCAAAATCATCGGCGCCGGAATGCCGGTGGGGGCCTATGGAGGCCGGCGCGATATTATGGCCCGCGTCGCCCCGGAAGGCCCGGTATATCAGGCCGGAACCCTTTCCGGCAACCCGGTGGCTATGGCTGCCGGGCTGGCCGCGCTGGAAGCGCTGCGGGCCTCGGATTATGCGGCCCTGGCCGCAAAGGTAGAGGAATTCTGCCGGGAGATGGAAAAAATTTTCGCGGCCAAGGGGGTGGAGGCGCGCATAAACCGCCTGGCCAGCATGTTCACCATTTTCTTTACCGGCCGGAAGGTGCTGGATTTCGCCTCCGCCCAAAGCGCGGATGCGGCGCTTTATACCAGTTTGTATAAGCATCTGCGCGGATGCGGCGTTTACCTGGCCCCTTCATGTTTTGAGGCGGCCATGGTTTCTTTCGCGCATACGGAGGAGGATTTCAGCCGCGCCCTGGAGGCCCTGCGCTCCTGGGAACCGCGTAAGTAAGGCGGCTATTGGCGGCACTGGGCGCACAGGCCCAGGAATTCCATGCGGACCGCAAGAATGGTAAAGTCTGGAGCCTCTATGCCTTCCGGCAGTTGGGGTTCCGGCAGGCGGCCGTGGACATCGGCCACCCGTCCGCAACGCTCGCAGCGCACATGGGCGTGGGGGCGCGTATTCCCGTCAAAGCGTTTCTGGAAGCCCGCGTACTCCAGCTTTTGCACTTCCTTGTTATCGGCCAGGAGTTCAAGGTTTCGATAAACCGTGCCCAGGCTGATATGTGGAATTTTGCAGCGCACCATGCCGTATATTTCATCGGCTGTGGGATGGGAGACGACTTTGCGCAGTTCATCCAGGATCGTGGCTCGCTGCTTTGTCATTCTGGTGTTTTGCATGGCGTCTCCTTCATAAATATATAAAGCGCCCATATATAAAATATTCTATACCCAGGCGGACGTTCATTAAATAGGAGTTTTACACTCTTATCTAGTTTGATAATTATTACTGATATTAATATAAATAAAACTTAAGATCAATAAGGCAGGCGAAAATTCGGCAAGAAATTTTTATTTTTAATAACTATTCATGCTGGACGCGCAAACGGTTGTTTTGATCGATCAGCACGCGCACCCGATCTCCTTTTTTGAAAAAATCGTCAGCCTCGCGCCGCGAGATGATTTCTTCACCGTTTTCCAAGAGTATGGTTATTTCCAGAAAATCCGCCTCCTGCACGGAGTTTGTGGTCCTGCCCGCCCGCGAACCGGAAGGGGCGTAAATGTCGCGGACGTTCAGCACCGTGCCGCGGAGCACGCTGAAAGAAGAGCCGCGCTCCTCCTTGCTGGTCATGATTTCACCCGGAAATATGGAAGAGCATCCAGGAAATATGGCCAGGGCAGCGCCAATCAAGAGGAATTTTTTTAGCATTTTGCAATTCCTATAAAAAGACAGACCCCACCGTGGCGGGGTCTGTCTTTTTATCATAAAGCCATAGTTAAAACTGTTGGCGAGGAGCCCTGGGCTGGGCTTCATTCACCCGCAGGGTGCGTCCGCCGAAGCTGGCGCCGTCCAGTTCCTGAATGGCCTTGGCGGCGTCAGGATCTTCCATTTCCACAAAACCGAAACCACGGGCGCGGCCGGTTTCGCGGTCGCTGACGAGTTTTACCGAAAGCACGCTGCCGTGGGCTTCAAACAGGTTCTG